>DATGVV010000356.1:0-5783 GCA_035299885.1 Chloroflexota bacterium
ACGCATCGCCGCCAGCGCCGGCCGCACCGCGGCGGCCATGCGCAGGCCGTTCCAGGCGAGCGCAAGCGGATTGCCCCCGCGCAGGCCGCTCACCGCCAGCCCCTGCGAGGCGATTCCCGCCGACGCCAGGATGTGCTGCTCCAGCGCGGCATGGCTGCCCAGGTGAAAGGCCTCAACCTCGCGCGAGGGCAGGCTGCGCGCGGCCTGCACCACGGCGAGCATGGGGAACACGTGCCCACCAGTGCCGCCGCCGCTCAGCAGCAGCCGCAGGGTTCTTTTGTGCGACTTCGTAGCGCGATCGCTCCTCCGTGTATTTCGTGACGTTCAGCAGGATGCCCATGGCTGCAAACGAGACCAGCATGGATGAGCCGCCATAACTCACAAATGGCAGCGTAATGCCCGTAAACGGGACCGTTGACGTAACGACGGCGATGTTCAGGAACGCCTGCATGGCCATCTGCCAGCTGATGCCGATCGCCAGCAGCGATCCGAACTTGTCCGGTGCCCGCCAGGCCGTCCGCAGGCCGCGGTAGGCCAGCAGCAAGAACAGCGTCAGCACGATCGAGCAGCCGACAAGCCCCAGCTCCTCTCCGATGATGGCGAAGATGGAGTCGGTGTAGGGGAAGGGCAGCAGGCCGAACTTTTGCCGGCTGTCACCCAGCCCCAGTCCCCGAATGCCGCCCGCGCCCAGCGCGATCAGCGATTGGATGACGTGATAGCCGGTGTCCTCGGGATGCGCCCACGGGTCAAGGAAGGCCGTGAGCCGCCCGTGACGGTAGCTGGAGTTGAGGGCCAGCAGGGCCATTCCGCCTGCCCCGATGATGCCCACGGGGATGAGCTGCAGAAGGTTGGCGCCGGATACGAAGAAGATCGCCACCGCCGTGCCGATGATCACTATCGCCGTGCCCATGTCCGGCTGGCGAATCACCAGGCCGACGATCAGCCCCAGCAACAGGATGAACGGCAGCAGCCCGTAGCCGAACTCCTTCACTCGCTCGCCCTTGCCCGACAGCCAGGCCGCCATGTAGATGGCCAGCGTGACCTTGCACAGCTCCGACGGCTGGCCCACCGCTATGCCGGCGATCCGAATCCAGCGCGTGGCGCCCAGCGCAGTCGTGCCCAGCCCCGGCACCAATACGGCCACCAGCAAGCCAACGCTTACGAGCAGCACCGGCAGCGACATGCTCTGCCACCAGCGGTAGGGCACCCGCATGAACAGGAACATGACCACCACGCCGAGCCCCGACCACAGCAGCTGGCGCTGAAAGAAGTAGGTCTGGTCGCCATATTCGGCATAGCTCGCCACCAGGCTGGCGCTGTAGACCATGACGATGCCGATGCACAGCAGCGCCAGCGTGATAACCACCAACCCGTAATCGGGGGCGTGCGGGCGGCTCACAGTTGGCTCACCAGTCCAACGAACTCCCGTCCGCGCTCCTCGAAGTCCTTGAACATGTCGTAGCTGGTGCAGGCCGGCGACAGCAGCACCACGTCCCCTGGCTCCGCAGCGCGCCGCGCCGTGCACACCGCTTCGCGGAGGTCCGCAACCCGCAGGATGGCCGGTCTGTCCGCCTTGTTCCGCTCGCGGCCTGCCCGAAAGGCATCCTCCAGCAGTCCGGCGGCCTCGCCCAGCAGTACCGCCGCCTTGACTTTGCGCGTGACCTCATCCGCCAACGGTTCCAGCGGGAGGTGCTTGTCGCGCCCGCCGGCGATCAGCACGATCGGCCGCTCGAAGATCGCTAACGCGGCCAGCGTGCGCTCCGGCGCGGTGGCGATGGAGTCGTTGTAGTAGGCTACCCCGTCCAGTTCGCGCACCAGCTGCAGGCGGTGCTGCACACCCTGAAAGCGGATCGCCACGTCCCGAACCGCCTGCGGCGAGATGCCGCAGCTGAAGGCGGTCAGCCCTGCCGCCAGCACGTTGTCGATGTTGTGGCGGCCTGGGATCTGCAGCTCGCCAGTTTGGCAGATCTCGTACTCCGAATCGTGGCCCCGCAGCAGCAGCCGGTCGCCCTTGAGGTATGCGTCCCTGGCGTTGAAGCGCAGCACGCGGGCGGTAGTCCGTGCCGCCAGGGCGTTGCTCTCCGCGTCCGCGGCGTTGAGGATGGCCGCGTCGCTGGCCGATTGGTGCGCCACGATGTTCGCCTTGGCGTCGATGTACTCCTGCATCGAGTCGTTGTGCCAATCCAGGTGGTTGGGGGTGATGTTGGTGACGACCGCCAGGTGCGGTGATCGCCGCAGCCGCAGCCGGTTCAGCTGGAAGCTGCTCAGCTCCAGCACCACCAGGTCGTCCGCGTCCATCCGATCGAGTTCGTTGATCAGTGGCCGGCCGATGTTGCCTCCGACCCACACCCGCTTGGGTCCTTGCTCGAGCATCTGGCCGATCAGCGTCGTGGTCGTGGTCTTGCCCGCGCTGCCGGTGATACCTACGATGGGCGCCGGGCAGCGTTCGAAGAACAGCTCCGTCAGGCTGGACAGGTTCGCCCGGCCGGCGAATGGTGCCTCGTGCGGCTTGATACCGGCGCTCAGGTAGATGACGTCGGCCCCGTCCAACACCTCTGCCGGGTGCCCACTCAGCGCGTACTCGAGCGGCACATCGCGCAGCTGCTCCATCTCCGCCTGCAGCTGCGCGGCCGGCTTGACGTCCGTGACCGTCACCTCATCCCCTCGCGCAACCAGGTACCGCGCCAGCGCCACGCCTTCACGCCCGAGGCCCACGACGGTGGCCTTCATCTGCTGACGCCTGATGCCTGACGCCTGACGCCTGTCATAGCAGCGCGATCCCCGCGCCGATGGTGGCGGTGACCGCCGTGGCCAGCCACAACCGCTGCACGATCTTGACCTCTGGCCAGCCCTTCTTTTCGAGGTGGTGGTGGTAGGGGCTCATCAGGAAGATGCGCTTACCGCCCGTCAGCTTGAAGTAGCCCACCTGCAGCACCACCGACATGACCTCAATGACCAGCACCAGGCCGATCAGCGGCAGCAGCAGCACCTGGTGACTCATCATGGCGATGACCCCGAGGGTGCCGCCAAAGGCCAGCGCGCCGGTATCGCCCATGAACATCTGGGCGGGATTGACGTTGAACCACAGGAAGCCAAGCAGCGTCCCGATGCAGATGGCCGTGAACAGCGCTAGGGTCTGCTGGCCGTTGTGCAGCGCAATCACGAGGTAGGCCAGCAAGCACAGCGCATACACGCCGGCCGCCAGCCCATCCAGTCCGTCCACGAGCGAGGCGCTCGAAGTGCTGAATATGGCCAGCACGGCCAGCGGGACGTAACCCCAGCCAAGCTCGATGCCGCGCAGCGGCCCGGCGTCGATAGTGTGCTGGCCAAGCCCCAGGTACAGCACCAGCGCGATCATCAGCGCCAGCCCTGGATGCCACAGGAACTTGAACCGCACCTGGAAGCCGTAGCCGGCTCTGTTGGCCACCTTCGCCAAGTCGTCCAGCGCCCCTAGAAGCCCGAAGCCCACCAGCGCCACCAGCAGCGGCCATAGCTCCGGCCAGCGCCAGTCGAGCGCCAGTGCCAGCGCGAGCGTCACCACGATCATCAGCAGCCCGCCCATCGTCGGCGTGCCCCGCTTGCCCTGGTGATGCTCCAGCCCGATCTCCCGCACCTGGTCGCCCAACTGTCTCGTGCGCAGCCATCCAATTGCTGGCTTGCCCAGCGCCAGTGTGATCAGTGCAGCCAGCGCCAGCGCGCCGAGCGCTTGGGCGCTCACCTGCGGTCCCTCATGTCATCCTGAGGCCGCGGGCCGAAGGACCTTCCATCGCTGTGGCAAACGGGAAGATTCTTCGCCCGCGGCTCAGAATGACAGCGGAAGCTCATTCCGCGAATTCCTTCACGATGGTTTCCAGCCCCATGGCCCTCGAGCCCTTGATCAATAGGTAATCCCCCGCGTTGAGCCGGGGACGCAGGAAGTCCACGGCCTCCTGAGGATCGGTCGTGGCCAGCACTTGCTCGACAGGCATGCCCGCCTGCCGAGCGCCCTCGGCGATGAGCTTCGCCTCCTCGCCCACCGCGACCACCAGCTGGCTCAATGACGCTGCGTGCCCGCCCAGCTGGCGGTGCAGGTCCGCGCTGTACTGGCCTAGCTCACGCATGTCGCCGAGCACGGCCACGTGCTGGCCACCCGGCAGCTCCGACAGCAGCTGCAGCGCCGCGCGAGCTGCCAGCGGGCTGGAGTTGTAGCTGTCGTCGATGAGCGTGAAGCCGCCCGTGCCGCGCAGCACGCGCAGCCGCAGGGATTCGACCGGGCTGGCGGCCAGCGCCTTGGCCGCCTCGGCCAGCGAGTAGTCCATGCTCAGCATCACCGCCGCAGCCGCGAGCGCGTGGTAGGCCGAGTGCTTGCCGATGAGCTTGAGGTCGAGCCGCTGCTGCGCCCCACCGTGGACCAGGGTTAACGAGATGCCGTCCAGTCCGCGAGACTCGACGTCGACCGCCCGCACGTCGTTGTGCTCCTCCAGTCCGAACAGGACCGAGCGCTTGCCGCGTTCGGCCATGGCCCGCGTCCAGGAGTTGTCGCCGTTGAGCACGGCGATGCCATCCTTGGCGAGTCCGTCCACCAGCTCGGCCTTGGCCTCGGCGATGCGCTCGATGGTGCCTACCCGCTCGGCATGCGTGAAGCTCACGCCCGTCACCACACCGATATGCGGCCGCGTCAGCTCCGCCAGGAAGCGGATGTCGCCGGGCACGTACATGCCCATCTCGAGCACCGCCATGTCGTGCTCAGGCTCCAGCCGCAGCAGGCTCAGTGGCACGCCAATCTCCGTGTTCAGGTTTCGCTCGGTCCGCAGCACTCGGTGCTTCTGTGCCAGCGCGCCGGCGATTGTCTCCTTGGTGCTGGTCTTGCCCACCGTGCCCGTCACGCCAATAACCCTGGGGCCCACCTGGCGCAGCTTGTAGGCGCCAACGTCCTGCAGGGCTTTCAAGGTGTCTGGCACCTGCACGTAAGCCACTCGGTTGGGCATCGCGCCGGGTGGCCGGTTGGCGATGATGCCGGCTGCATGGTTGGCGATAGCGTGCGGCACGAAGTCGTTGCCATCCACGTGCTCGCCTTTGAGCGCGACGAACAGGTCGCCACTCTGGACCTCGCGGGAGTCGATCACCGCCCGCTCGAACGTCACCTCGCCTTCATGCCCGCTGGCCAGCTCCCCACCGCTTCCCCGCAGCACGTCGGTCAGCGTCAGCGGCACTAGCGCACCGTCCTTGGGGGGGCCGGCTTGGAAGAGGGTTGCGGCGAGGGTTTCGCCACGGCCACTGGCGTTGGCGTCACAACCGACTTCGCCAGCGCCGCGGGATCCGTCGGCTCTATTTTGAAGTGCACGAACAGCTGTTTCGCGATCTCTCGCCAGACCGGCGCGGCCACTTCCGATCCGAACGGTACATCCTGCGGTTCGTCGATCTTAACCAGCATCACGAACTTCGGATCGTTGGCCGGGGCGAAGCCCATCAGCGAAGCAATGAATTTGCCCTCGGCGTAGCCGCCGGTGGGGCTCGCTACCTGGGCTGTGCCCGTTTTGGCCGCCACGTTGAAGCCTGGCACGACAGCGAACTGCGCCTCGCCAATCTTGGCGGAATCGACCAGCATCTTGGTCAGCGTGGCCGCCACTTGGGGCTCGAGCACGCGCCGCACCTCGCCCGTAATGGGGCGCTGCGGAGCGTCCGCTCCGCGGATCTCGCGCACCACGTGCGGCTTGACCAGCATGCCGCCGTTGGCCACGGCCGACACAGCCGTTACCAGCTGCAGGGGCGTGACGGCGATGCCCTGGCCGAACGAGTTGGTC
>DATGVV010000357.1:0-3361 GCA_035299885.1 Chloroflexota bacterium
AAAATGAAGAAGCTGATCCGACTTGCAATTGCATTGTTGGCCATTGCCGCCGCCAGCTGGGCGGGATCGAGAGGCGCGACTCCGGGGTCTTCCGTCACCTTTGACATGTTGGTGTCGGCCGGCGGCGCCGTCTGCCAGCCATATGGCAGGGGCACGGTGACGATCACCGCTGCTGGACCGGTGGACTACATGGACGTCAGGGTCTCCGGCCTGTCGCCCAACACCGAATTCAATTTATTCGTCATCCAGCTGCCGATCGCGCCGTTCGGCCTTTCCTGGTACCAGGGCAGCATCGACACCGATGATTACGGGCAGGGCACTCAGACCTTCATCGGCCGCTTTAACGTCGAGACGTTCACCACGGCGCCCGGGAGCGGGCCGGCGCCGATCGTCTTCGGAGACGGGCCGTTCCCGGATGCGGATCGCAACCCGGCCACCAATCCCGTCCAGATGTACCACCTGGGGCTGTGGTTCGACTCTCCTGACGCCGCGGCGGCAGCCGGATGCGCAAGCACGGTGACTCCCTTCTCTGGAGATCATCAAGCAGGCATCCAAGTGCTCAACACCAGGAACTTCCCGGATGACCAGGGGCCACTGCGTCAGCTGACCCCCTGACGGACAGAACCGCCAGCCGCAGCCCTTCTCGACCGGGCTGCGGCTGACGATCCTGCTGCACTCTTTGCCTGACATTGGCGGCGTATCCGTAAACTGTGCGTATTGGCAAGCTGGCCGGGAGATTCAGAGTGACCACGGGACCTGCTGTAAGTCAGACAAGGAGAAACGAGAACACGTTCATCCTCTTCGAGGATAGACTGTCCCGCGGACGGCGAATGGCTCGGCATACGCTTCAAACTGGAAGCGCGGAGCCCCACCATGACGCCCGTCTGCCCGATTAGTGTTCCCGTTCTTCGAATCCGAAGGTCGGGGGTTCAACTCCCTCCGGGCGCGCTGGAGCTCCCCAGATTTCCCGCCGGGTTAGGCAGGTGCGTGGCTGGGGCCCCTTGGCCTGCCTCCGATGACATGGGCAGGAGCTTAAGCCAATTGGGCCTCGGCGCGAGCCAACTCTTCTTGCTCGCGTTCCCAGCGGGGGTAGAGAACGTCCAGCTCGCTCGACGCCTCGCGGTGCGCCTTGATCAGCGGCGTGCTGCGGGTCGCGTCGGCGAAGATCGAGGCGTCGGCGAGCTGCGCCTCCAGCTCCTTCTTCGCCTTCTCCAGCTCGGCGATCCGCGCCTCGGTCTGCGCCACCTTGCCCTGCAGCGGCTTGAGCACCGCCGCGCGCCGCTCGCGCTCTTGCGCGCGCGCTTGACGCGAGGCGCGTTCGGCGTTGGTCCTTCCGCTGTCGACTGTCGACTGATGGCTGTCGACTCGGGCCCGCGCGCGGCGCGCCGACCAGTCGTCGAGGTCGCCAGGCTGCGCGTCGATCCCGCCGTCCCTCACTTCCCAGACGTGGGTGGCCAGGCCGTTCACGAAGCTGCGGTTGTGCGACACGAACAGCAGCGTTCCCTGGTAGCCCTGCAGCGCGCCGATCAGCGCCTCCGAGGAATCGAGGTCGAGGTGGTTGGTGGGCTCGTCCATGAGCAAGAAATTCGAGGGCACGACCAGGAGCCGCGCCAGCGAGACGCGGGCGCGCTCGCCGCCGGAGAGCACGGCGATGCGCTTGTCGACGTCGTCGCCGCTGAAGAGGAAGGCGCCGAGCACGCCGCGCACCCAGCTCTGCGGCCGGTCGGGCACCAGCGACCAGATCTCCTCGAGCACGGTGCGCTCCGGCCGCAGCTTCTCGGTGTGGTGCTGCGCGAAGTAGCCGAGCTGCACGTTGTGGCCGAGCGCGATGCTGCCCGCGTCGGGCGCCGTTTCGCCGGCCAGCAATTTGAGCAGCGTGGTCTTGCCCGCGCCGTTGAGGCCGATCACGGCGATGCGCTCGCCGCGCAGCACCTGCGCTTGCAGATTTCGGTAGACGATCTTGTCGCCGTACGATTTGAAAACACTATCGAGGCGCGCCACCTCGCGGCCGGAGCGGGGCGCGTCGGGGAAGCGGAAGGAGACGGTGGCGCGCTCTTCGCGCACCTCGACCACCTCTTCTTTTTCCAGCTGCTTGATGCGGCTCTGCACCTGGCGCGCCTTGGTGGCCTTGGCGCGGAAGCGATCGATGAAGGCCTGCAGCTGGGCGCGCTTGCGCTGCTGGCGCTCGGCCTGCGCCTCGAGGCGCTCCAGCTCGGCGGCGCGCAGGTCCAGGTAGCGCTCGTAGTTGCCGGCGTAGCTGCGCAGCCCCTCCACCTCGAAGGAGAGCACGCGATCGATCTGCCGGTCGAGGAACTCGCGGTCGTGGCTGACCAGCAGCAGCGCCTTCTTCGAGCGGCGCAAAAAAGCGTCGAACCACTCCAGCGTGGGCACGTCCAGATGGTTGGTCGGCTCGTCAAGCAGGAGCAACTCGGGGTCTTGCAAGAGCAGCCCGGCCAGCGCGGCGCGCATGCGCCAGCCGCCGCTCAGCTCGGTGGCGGGGCGCTCGTGCTGGCGCTGGAGAAAACCCAGGCCGGTGAGGATCTCCTCGGCGCGGTGGCGGCCGTAGCGCTCCTCGTGGTGGGCTAGCTCCTCGTGCAACTCGGCCAGGTCCTCGGCCACCTCGAGCTGCTCGGCTGCGTCCCGGGCGGCGGCCATGGCCGCTTCGGCGGCGGCCAGCCGCGATTCGAGATGCGCGCGGCCGGGCACCGAGGCCAGCACGCCCTCGATCAGCGTGCCCTTGGGCAGCGCCGCCACCTCTTGCGGCAGGTAGCCCGCCACGGCCTTGCGCACCAGCTGCACCGACCCGGCGTCGGGCTCTTGCTGGCCGGCGAGGATGCGCATCAGCGAGGTCTTGCCGCTGCCGTTGGGGCCGATCAGGCCGACGCGGTCGTGGTGGCCGATGGCGAAGCTCGCGCCGTCGAGCACGATCTTGGGCCCGAAGCGGAGGTGGAGATCTTTGGCGTGCAGCAGGGACATGAAGAAGTCGAAAGTCCAAAGTCGAAAGCCAAGTCTAAAGCGAAGGGTCGTCCGCCAGCAGTAGCTTCTTCACACGATCAAGCGCGGCGCGAATGCGTTCGACGTAGTCGCTCTGCGCGCCCACACGCCGGGCGATGGCCAGCGTCTCCTCGTAGATGCGGATCGCCTTGGCCATCAGGACGCGCACCTTCTTGCGCAATTTCCTCGTGGTAGAGGTGCGCCTGCGCCGCATCCAGGCCGCGGGGCAGCGGCGCGCTCACCAGCGCGTCGTGGAACGACTCGTACAGCTCGCCGATGCGGAAGCCGGAGGCCGTGGCAACCGGCGATATGTAAACTTCGATCGTCCTTGCCTCTCCGAAACTGCCGTGGCAGGCCAGCCTGCGGC
>DATGVV010000358.1:0-2483 GCA_035299885.1 Chloroflexota bacterium
GCCAGCACCGCGCGGGCGATAGCCACCAGCTGGCGCTGGCCCAGCGATAGGTTCGCCGCGCGTTCCATGACCAGCGTGTCGTAGCCCAGCGGCAGGCGCAGGATGAAGTCTTCGGCGTTGGCTGCGCGGGCGGCCTCCATCACCTCGTCGTCGCTGGCCTCAGGCCTACCGAAGCGGACGTTCTCGCGGATCGTGCCCGCGAACAGGAAATTGTCCTGAAGCACCAGGGCGATGTTCCGCCGCAAAGTCTCGAACGACAGGTCCTGCAGGTCGTGGCCATCCAGCAGGACGGCGCCCTCGACCGGATCGTAGAAGCGGGTCAGCAGGCTGGCGACGGTCGTTTTACCAGCGCCGGTGTGGCCCACCATGGCCACCATCTCGCCAGGGTCGGCATGAAAGCTGACTTCGTGCAACACCGGCTCGCGGCCGTAGGAGAAGCTGACCTCGCGGAACTCGACTTCGCCGCGCACGCTCGGCAGGGTGATGGCGCCCGGCCGCTCGCTTATCACCACCGGCTCATCGAGCAGCTCGAAGACCTTCTCTGCGCCGGCCGTGGCCGCCTGGAGCTGGTTGTAGAACTGGGTCAGCTCCCGGATCGGCGCGAAGAAGCGAGTGATGTAAGCCAAGAAGGCGACGATGACGCCGATGGTCACCTGGCCCTGAACGACCAGGTAGCCGCCATAGGCGATCACGGCCACGGTGGCCAGCGCGCTGTTGAACTCCACTACCGGCATCAGCGCCGAGGACAGGGTGTTGGCCCGGATGTTGGCCACCCGGTTCTCGTCGTTGACCACGTCGAACTGGCTCTGGCTGGTGGCCTCTCGGGCGAACGCCTGCACCACGCGCATGCCGTCGATAGACTCCTGGAAATCGGCCGCCACAGCGCCGATCTTCTCCCGCGTGAGGCGGTAGGCGACCTTGGCCTTCTGGGTGAAGATCCAGATGGCTACCGGCATGAGCGGCAGTACGGCGAACGTCACCAGCGCCAGCCGGGGACTCAGCACGAGCATGATGCTGACGGTGAAGATCAGGGTGAATACGTCGCCGAACAGGGTCAGCAGGCCGTTGGTGAGCAGGTCGTTCATGACCTGCACGTCGTTGACCAGCCGCGACACGATGACGCCGGTGATGTGCCGGTCGAAGTAGGTCAGCGGCAGGCGCTGCAGCTTGTCGAACATCTGCGAGCGCAGCGTGCGCAGCAGCTTCTGGCCCACCTCGGAGACGATCAGCGTCTGGCGCGACGTAGCCGCGAAGTTGGCCACGTACACCAGCAGCGCGAGGATCATGACCACCGTCAAGCCCGGCAGGTTGTTCTTGGCGATGTAGCCGTCGATCGCGATCTTGACAAGAAACGGGCCGAGCATGTTCATGCCCGCGCCGAAGACGGTGAGGAGCAGCGCCAGGATCAGCTGGCGCCGGTAGGGCCCCACGTAGGACAGCGCCCGGCGCGCCACGCGCGGGTTGTAGGCCGGGCCCTCCTCATCGGGAATATCCCGCAGGCCGGGGCCGCTGCGCCAGGAGCCGGGCAGATCCATCATAGGCGGGCTCCGCCGGAGCCCGCGGCGTCGGGAGCCAGGAGTCGGGGGTCAGTCCCCGCGTCCAGCCTCTCCTCCAGGGGTGTTTCCACCAGCTGGCTGGCATTGATTTCGTTGTACAGATCGCAGCCGGCCAGCAGCTCCTCATGCCGGCCGGCGGCGACCAGCCGGCCGCGGTCCAGCACCAGGATCATGTCGGCGGCGCGGACGGTCGACAGGCGATGGGCAATAACGAACGTGGTGCGCCCCTGCATGACTTCATGCAGGGCGGCCCGGATCAGCCGCTCAGTGGCCACATCAACGCTCGATGTGAACTCGTCCAGGATCAGCAGCCGTGGGTCGATGAGCAGCGCGCGCGCAATGGCTATGCGCTGCTTCTGGCCACCCGACAGCGACACGCCGCGCTCGCCCACGATGGTGTCGTAGCCCTTGGGCAGGCGCTCGATGAACTCCGCCGCCCGGGCGGCCCGAGCCGCCTCCACGATGTCCACCTCTTTGGCGTCAGGCCGGCCGAAAGATATGTTCTCGCAAATGCTGCCAGAGAACAGCATCGTCTCCTGCATCACGATCGCCATCTGCCGCCGGAGCGACTGCAGCTGCACGTCACGCACGTCATAGCCGTCCACCAGCACCCGGCCAGCAGACACGTCGTAGAAGCGCGGGATGAGGTTGGCGATGGTCGTCTTGCCCGAGCCGGTGGCGCCCACCAACGCCACCATCTGGCCCGGCTCGACCACCAAGCTCAATTGCTCCAGCACCGGGCGTCCCGGGTGGTAGGCGCAGGACACGTCCTGGAACTCGACCCGCCCCTGCACCTCCGGCAGCTCGGGAGCGTCCGGCTTGCTGGCCACAGTGATTGGCGTGTCCAGGATCTCGAACACGCGCTCGCTGGAGGCAGCCGCGCGCGAGCCCATGGCCATCAGCCAGGCGCCGCGGCGGATGGGCTGG
>DATGVV010000359.1:0-4954 GCA_035299885.1 Chloroflexota bacterium
CAGGTGGGCTTTCACGCGGCGGGGGTTGGAGCTGGTGATGTCCGCTTTGGCGAGCTCCCACAGCGGAGGCAGCGTCTCGATGCCAACGGTGTGGACGTAGCGCCGGATGGCGCGCTCGCTCCACTCGTCGGTGTTGGCAGCTTGGCGCATGTGGAGATCCACCAGCCGGGCAACGGTCTCGATCGTGTCCTGGTCGTAGCGCAGATCGGCCAGGATGCGCCTTGTCATGCGAGCGCCGACGCTGTCATGGCCGAAGAAATGGACCTGGCCATTGCTGAAGCTGAATGTGCGCGGCTTGGCGATGTCGTGGAACAGCGCCGCCAGGCGCAGCTTCAGGTCGGGCGGCGAGTTATCCACCACGCCAATGACGTGCTCGAACAGGTTCTTCATGCGCACGCCAGGCTGCACCATCACGCTGCCCGACTCGTTGGTGCTGGCCTCGTCGGGCGTGTTGACCTTCTTGAAATCCAGCATCTCGGGGCAGAAGTAGCGAGCCAGCTCCAGGTCGACCAGCAGCCGCACGCCACGGCCGGGCTGCGGCGAGAGCAGGATCTTGTTGAGCTCGTCGCGGATGCGCTCGCGTGAGATGTGCTGCAGCATCGAGGCGCTGGCCTTCACCTCTTCGGCCAACCCCGGCGCCAGCTCGAACCCGAACTGGACAGTGAAGCGGACCACCCGCATCAGCCGCAGCGGGTCCTCCTCGAAGCGCTGCCGCGGCTCGCCCGTGACCCGGATGATGCCTGCGCGCAGGTCGGCCACGCCGCCGGCCGGGTCGAGCAAATCGCCGGTGGCCAAGTCCAGCGCCATGGAATTGATGGTCAGGTCACGCCGCACGAGGTCTTCCTCGATAGAAGGCGCAAAGGCCACCTCGGGGTGGCGATCGCCCGGCTCGTAGTGCTCGGTACGAAAGGTGGTGACTTCGACCGTCTCGTCGCCGAAGTTGGCACTGATCGTGCCGAAGCGCTTGCCAACGGTGTACAGAGCGTCGGGTTTGGCCTTGCGAAGGAGCTTTTCGGTGAGCTCCGGCTGGGCGCTGGTGGCGAGGTCGTAATCGTTGATAGGGCGCTGGATCAGCAGGTCCCGTACCGAGCCGCCGACCAGGTACAGCTGCTCGCTAGAAGCGGCAAACACCTCATGGAGCGTGCGCAACAGCGGCCGCTCGCTGATTTCGGAGGAAAGCACGCCGGCCAGGACCTTCATGGAAGAATTGACAGGGCGCTTCGCGCTAAGTTACATTCGCGTGAACTATGTGGCTCCCGCCCACTAAAGCATAACGGCGATGGATTGGTTGATGCACAGCTCGCGCGAGCTGATCGGCTTCATCGGCAGCCACAACTACCTGGCGCTGTTCATCCTGATTCTGATCGAGGAGGCGGGCTGTCCGCTGCCGCTGCCAGGCGAATCGCTGATCATCTTCGCCGGCTCGCGCATCATCCGCGGCCAGATGTCGATCTGGCGAGTCTACAGCGCGGTCATGCCCGCATCGGCTATCGGCTGCACGATCCTGTACTTCCTGGCCCGTACTGGGGGCCGCGCGCTGGTGCGCAAGATCGGGCCGCGCATCCATTTCAGCGAGAAGAGCCTGAACAAGATGGAGGCCAAGGCGGCCCGCATCGGCCCGGTGGCCGTGCTGCTGGGCCGGCTCACGCCGGGCATCCGCGTGCCCACCGACGTGGCGGCTGGCATCTTCCGCATCCCGTTCAAGTTCTACCTGCCGTTCGCCCTGCTGGCAACGGCCATCCGGCTGGCCTTCTTCCTGTATATCGGCGCCACGGCGCAGCAGCTTCGCCAGGCGATCGTCATTACCCGCGACGTGAAGTTCGTGACCGGGCTGGCGGTCACCTTGGTGGCGGTGGCTATCGGCTGGTATAGCTGGCGGCATTTTCGCCCGCGGCCACGGCGTCGGCCGGCCCCACCGGCGCTGCCCCTGGATACGCCCGCGCCTTTGCTCTAATTCCGAACTGCAGCACCGCCCCCGGCAAGCTCCATATGAAGCCGATCGCAAACGCCAGCAGCGACACCGCCAGCGCGCGATCCGGCGGTACGCCAAGCTGGCCCAGGATGATCACGTTGGCGCCCTCGCGCACCCCAAAGCCGGACACGGTAATCGGGATCGTGACCAGCGCCGAGATAGCCGCGACGACCCAGCAGATGTCCAGAAAGGACACGTTGGCCTGCACGGCCGTCATGGTCGACAGCACCGACACGTTGGCCACCAGGTGGGCCGCGACTGTGATGCCAAAGGCAGCCAGCATGGCGCCGGGCTCGCGGCGGTAGCCGGCCAGGCGGTCCCAGAACGGGGCGAGCCAGACGGCGAAGCGCGCCCGCGGCCGATCCAGGCGCGGAACCCTGGCCAGCCAGGGCCGTTCGACGGTGGCCCGCGCCAGGCCATGGAAGCGCGGCACCAGGGCGATGAACAGCGCGATGAGGAACAGCGCCAGCATGAGGGCGATCGCACCGGCGATCGGCGCCCGCAGGGGGAAGCCGTGGGTCAGTGCCAGCGCCCCGAGGGCGATGGTGAAGATCGACAGCGTGCCGAGGATCTCGTCCACCACGATCGAGGCGGCCACGGCGTCGCCCTTGGTGTGGCGCGCCAGGATAAGCCCTTTCATGAGCTGTCCGGTCTCCTCGCCGGGCAGCACGAGGCTGTAAAAGCCGCCGACCAGGTTCATTCGCAGCAGCCGCGGCAGCGATTCGCTGACGCCGGCCGCGCGCAGCAGGATCTGCCACTTCCAGCTCACCAGCAGGATCACCGGCGCCGTCAGCACGTTGGCCCACAGCACCCACCACGGCGACGCGTGGGCCAGGTTGTTGAGGATGGCGCCCAGGTTGATGCGGTGCACCAGCCAGGCCAGCAGCCCGCCGCTGACGCTCAGGCGGACCAGCAGCCACCACATGGGCCTACGAGTAGACCGGGATCAGCTGCTCAGCTTCGCCAGCTGCTCCTTGGTCATGCCCACCCACTTGCCTTTCATCTGGCCAATCGGGAACTTGGCGGCTTCTTCGGGCGTGCGGTCCAGACCGATGGCCGGAACGTCCTTGTAGGTCTCCAGCAGGTGCTCGTCGAGGCTGCTGCCGTTCTTGAGCATCTCGAACATGTACACGTTCTGGACGACGTCGTGGTGGTTGTCCAGCTTGACCGGTCCTTTGTTGGTCTCGATGTTGGTGGCATAGATCGCCTCGAGAAACTTCTGCTTGTCCTCGACGTTGCCGTTCACCTTCTTGATGGCCGCTTCGAGGACCATGGCGCCGGCGTAGCTGTTGGCCGAGTCCTTGGCCACGTAGCGGTCCGGGTACTTCTGCTTGTAGGCCTTGATGTAGGCCGCGTTCTGCGGGCTGTCGAAGGCGGTGCTGTAGGGATAGCTACTGATGATGCCCAGCACCTTGTCCCCCAGCTGGCTGCGATTCGGACCGGCCGTTATGCCGGCCGAAAGATCGACGATCTGCGGCTTGCGCTGCCCGGCGTAGTTGCTGTAGGCCTGGTAGAAGCGCAGCGCGTCGGCCCCAAAGAAGACCGTCGCAATGGCATCGACCTGGGTATTCAGCTGCGCCACAAAGGGGCCGTAATCGCTGGTGCCGAGCGCCGGGTACTGCTCCTGCACGATCTGGCCGCCGCGCTTGATGAACGTGCCCGCGGCCGCGTCCAGCGCCTCCAGCGAGCCACCGAAGTCGGCTGCCAGCACAGCGATTTTGCGGTAACCCTTCTTGTACATCCAGTCGCCCACAGGGTCGTTCTGGCCGAGGCTGGTCTGCGTAACCCGGGATAGGTACGGGCTGGCGTACTTGGGATCGGTGGTCAGCGATTGCGCTCCACAGTTGGTGCTGACGATCAGCGGCACTTGCGCCTCTTTCACATAGGGCCCCAGCGCGTAGCACTCAGGCGTGCCGTTGACGCCCATCAGCAGGCTCACCTTGTCGCTTTCGACCAGCTGCTTGGCTTTCGTCAGCGCCAGGTCGGCACGGCCTTGGGTATCCACGAACATTGGCTCGATCTTGCGGCCGGCCGCCGTGTTGTTGATGGCCTGAAAGTAGAGGTTATGGCCATCCTGGCTATCGTTGCCCACCTGTGCCAGGGGGCCGGTAAGAGGCAGCAGGATACCGACCTTGATGGTGCTTCCGCTGCTCGCCGCGGCGCTGGCGCTTGCCACGGCTGCTGAGGCAACAGGCTTGGCGGACGCCGCTGCACTCGCGGCGGGCTTACTAGCAGCCGGGCTCGGCGGAGGCGCTGAGGTGGGCGCTGCCCCGCCGCCGCAGCTGGCCAACGCGATACCACAGGTGACGAGGACGGCTCCAAAAAGACGTTCGGTGCTCATAGTGCGCAGCATCATAGCCCTTAGCTAGCAGGAACGGGCTATGGCTCGGCTTATGGCAACCGCCCATCCCTAGCCTATTCGGCGGTGCGGGAGTGACGCTCGGCGAAGCTGCGGGTAGAACGGGGACATGCGGCTTCGGCGCACTGCCTCGATTCTCGGTGGGTTGCTTGGCTTGGCGGCCCTGACTTCAGCGCCTGCGCTGGCGGTAGAGGTGCCCAGCGGCGGCCGCATCGGCCCGCTGCCTGGCTGGCCCACCATCAAAGCCCAGACGACCCACGTGGAGGAGCTGCGGCCGGGTGTGACCCTCAGCTCGCTCGAGCTGCTGATTTGGCCCAACGTGCTGCGCATCTATCAGCTCGATGCCGATCTGTCGGCGCCTGGGGTCAGCTTGTCCAGCGTCCTGGCCCACAACTCTGTGGTCAGCACCGGCGAGACGGTCAGCTCGATGGCGAACCGGACCGGCGCGCTGGCCGGCATCAACGGCGACTACTTCGCCATCCATACCTCGGGCGTACCCCTCAACTGGACCGTCCAGAACGGAAATCTCATCCGCAGTGGGAACCACTGGGCAGTGTTCGCCTTTACCGACAACGGCGAGGCGAACATCGGCAAATACACCTGGCAGGGCTCGCTCAAAGTGC
>DATGVV010000360.1:0-3317 GCA_035299885.1 Chloroflexota bacterium
CCTCGGGGTTGATGGCAGGGTCGTTGCGCGAGCCAGCATTTGTAAGAACTTCATTGGCCTGCTTGTCGACCAGCCGGGTGAACAGGTACTGGGCGGATCCGAACACGATGGCGGCCGCAAAAACGCCGCCGGGAGTCGTAACGTCAACGTTGCCGACGAGCCCGGATTCCACCAAGAGCACGCCCAGCAGGCCGGTGGCTGCTCCAGTGCAGGCCTTTAGCACCGCCTGGATGAGCGGCAGGCCGTACGACCTCTGGAAACCCACGTAGCTACGCAGCGTCAGCACGGAGCTCGTCAGACCGGCCAGGGCGGCGACTACCTCCAGTTCCAGGACGAACCAGCCGCCCGGATCGACGAAGGGTTTTTCGGCAGCTAGGAATAGCCTCCGGAAGCTCGCGCTCGCTACGGCCAGGAGGGCCACCGCGGCAAGAACCACGAACAGAAGGGCACCAAGCTCGATCAGCGTATTGCGGTACGCACGAGCATCCCTTTGCGCAGCGAGGTCGGAGCTCTGACAAACCGTGCGAATGGCCCGCAGTTGAGCCCGGCCGGCAGGCAGGAGGGTTTGTGTTTCATCTGCCAGCTTCTGCAAGGTGTCGAGGTAGCCACGGGCCCGGGAGTCCGTCGCACCGAGCGACGTCGCCACCTCAGCGGTCATGTCGATCAACTGCGACTTGACCACGTCCTTGTCCTGGATCATGAGCAGCGCCTGACTGGCCGTGTCCAGCTCTTGCCCGGCCTCGTCGGAGCCTTTGCCCGTCCACCACTCAGGCAAAAAGGCCCACCATCCTCGCTTTTCATGTTCTACGACAAGACAACTGGCATATTCGATCGCATTCTCAGCGATTTCGTGGTTCCTCTGATGGCTTCGTACTTCCGAAGCTTGGAGTTCTTTTAGTTCTTCCTCTCGTTGCTGGACTTGTCGTTCAGCTTTTTTATATTCTGGATGCTTGTGCCGAGCCGCATCCAGATTGTCCCGAGCTGCATCCAGATCCGTGGTGGTTCTGGTAAGAGGAGGACTATCAGGCACCCGTCCGAGTTCAGCTTCGAGACTGCGAGCCCTGCTGTTGACCCGCTTGACCCAGCTCACTGTGGAAGAAGGAGGATCCTGGGCAGGCACGCCGCCGCCGCCGCGCCGTTGCGTCACTGAACCAGCCGCATCGCCATTTACAGAATGTCCTGCTTCGCTCTTGGCCCCTCGCTGGCTCGGCCAACATCAGGGTGCCCGGGTATCGCGGGGACTTGGAGAATACTCTCATCTACAGCCAACTCCTGCAATGCGAGCTATGCTCGCAATTCTCGAGAACCAGCAGTTCCGGATAAGCACACGACCGGCCTCCATTCACCTGGTCCGGCACCGGTCGGTCGGCCACCGCCGGCGCGCGCGCTTGGATCGTCTCCCGATCATCTGCTTGCCACAGGATCAGGTCGACCGTGTCGAAGGCGGCGTCGCCAAGGCAAGGTGCGGGGTCGATCGCGACCCAGGCCACGCTCGGCTCCGCGGTGGAGGATGTTGGTCCGTGTCAGGTCACCGACCAGAGTCACTGTGATCTCGGAGGCGTTAGCCAACCTGATCGCGGCGCTGACCTTCATGCAGATATGGACCATGACATCGCGTGACTGCACACGACAAAAAGGAGCACAATATTGGCGGAGTGAGCCACATGTCCTCGGATTTGATGCATGCCTGCAACTTCGGCGCCCGCGGAGAAGGGGCAGCCGGAAGCCCTTGGACTGCAGTGACTGACCTTGGGTGCGGCGGGTCATGGCTCGCAAGCTGACGGGCACGCGCAAGCGGGCGGCGAGGCCAGTTGCGTTCAGGCGGCTAGGCCTGCGGGCCCGTCGGTTGTTTTCGCTTGCCGGAGCACCTGTCGCGCGGCGCGTGCGCGCTCGCCGCGCTCGCCGCGTGGCTCGCTGGAATGTCGACACGGCGAGACGGTGGCGCCGGAAGCGAATCAACGTGCGTGTACTTGAGCTCGCTTCCTTCCTGGGCGGTGGGCTCCTTGTGCTGGCGGTAGGAGCGTCCGCTTATGTCTTGATCTTTGGCGCGCCGGGGTTCCTGCGTGATCTCAATAGCCGCTGCAACGCTTACAACCAGGCCTGCGGCACTGTTTTCGGGTTCGTTACCCCGCTCCTCTCGGTGGGGCTGGCGTCAGCTGTGTTTCTCTTTTACCGGCTTCGCTATGTGAAGTCTCCGGTCACGCGCAAGGCGAAGAGGTGTCCCCAGGATCTTGTCCAGACGGCCAGCCCTGACATTGGCACCATCGTCGGCCGTGACGAGCTGTGCCAGGTGATCATGGAAGACATACGGGACCGCGAGTTTCGTCGGCCTCATCTTGTGGTCGGCAGCGTCGGTACGGGCAAGACCGCCTTCCTGGTGCAGCTCACGAGGCTGCTCGCCGAGCGCGGTGCGATCCCGGTCCCCATCCGGCTGCGAGACGCCCGCGAGGGCCTGAACTTCCGCGAGCTGGCGTACAGGCGTTTCCTCAGCATGACGGAGGAACGACTGCTGTCTGACGCCGAGGCGGAAAGGGTCTGGCGGCAGCTGTGCATAGATGACCAGATCGTGGTCATCGCCGATGGCCTGGAGGAGGCCATGGCCGAAGGCAGCGCGGAGCAGGACCGTGACAATCTCATCCGGCTGGCCATTCGTCGCGCTCGTGAGCTGCGGCTGCCGCTGGTTATCGCGTCACGCCCGCATGACCCGCTGCGCGGCGCAGATGCCACGTTCATGGAGCTGGACCCGCTGAGCGAGGAAGCGGCGCTCGAATACATTCTGGAAGGCAAGCGCAGCGAGCATGACCTGCGCCGGCTGAACCGGATCGTGGAGACTGCCGGTCTGGCAGAGCTGCCGCTGTATCTCCGGGTCACCCGGCAGCTGTACCTGACCGACCGGCTGGACCACCTCGCGGCAGGCCAGACGGCCAGGAAGCTGGACACTCGGAGCCTGGACCGCTCAGAGCTGAGGTTCCGCCTTCTCGACACCTGGATGGAAGCGCTGTTTGAGGGCCGCCTGATGCCGGGAGTGCCCCTGGACCGCGAGGAACGGGAAGCTGTCGTGGCATGGCTGTCCGCCCTTGCCTGCATCGGGCTGCAAGCGGACACGGGCGATGTCAAGTACGAGGATTACATGCGCAGGCCAAAGAGGAGGCAAGGCAACCCGTCAGGTGCCGATGAGAAGCCGAGATACCAGGCAATGGACGAGCAGGTACAGCGCATCGTTGAGGAGAAGCTCGTCGACCGCCGCCTTGATATCCGGCTGGCGACTAGTTGGGGAGACCGGCTCGGCCTTGTGGAGGCGCACGGCGAAAGCGTGC
>DATGVV010000361.1:0-9802 GCA_035299885.1 Chloroflexota bacterium
CGCCTACCCTTCACACCCCGATCCGAACCGTCGCCCTACCCGCTACTGGATGATTGATGGCCGGCGCCAGACGCGCTTCATCCGGGACGATGTCAAGACGCACACCACGGCCGAGATGCGCGAGCTGCTGGACATTTCAGCGCGCCTGCGAGCCATGGACGAGATGGGCGTTGACGTCCAGGTGATGTATCCGACGTTGTTCCTGGTCGAGGGCACCGATAAGCCGGAAGTCGAGCTGGCCCTCAGGCGCAGCTACAACCGCTGGCTGGGGGAGCGCTACGGACAGTCAAACGGGCGGCTGCGGTGGGTCTGCGTCCCGCCGATGCGGAACATCGACAAGGCCCTGGAAGAGCTGCGCTTCGCCAAGGACCATGGCGCTTGCGGCGTGCTCAAGAAAGGCAACCAGGAAGCCGAAAAATGGCCGAGCGACCCCTACTTCTTCCCGCTGTACGAAGAGGCCGAGCGATTGGAGATGCCAATCTGCTTCCACAATGGGTCTGGGGTGCCCGACTTTTCGCCTGTGAGTGAGTTCCAGAACAGCGTGTTGCTGCGCGTCGAGCTGTCAACGCCGAATGCCTTCGAGGCCATGATCAAATTCGGTATTACCAAGCAGTTCCCCAAGCTGCGCTTCGGCTTCATCGAATCGGGCGCCTCGTGGGTGCCGTACCTGATGTACTTCATGCGGCGCCGCAACAAGCAGATCACCGGCGGATCGCTCGGGAATATGAACTACGAGCTCGGTCCGAACCCCTTGCGCGAGCATCGCTACTACGTTACATGCCAGGTGGATGAGGATCTGCCCTACATCGTGCAATTCACTGGCGAGGACAACCTGCTCATTGGGTCCGACTTCTCCCACGCTGACGCGGCCACGGAACCTCACTTCGAGACACACCTGCGCGAGCGCGCCAGCCGCGGAGAGATCAGCGAGACGCTCGTCCGGAAGATGACCCAGGACAATCCGCGCGAGTTCTACGGCCTGTAGCTCCGAAGCGAATTCAGGACTGGAGAAGGCGATGGCTCACAAGAAACTGCTGGTCGAGACGGTGGACGGTGGCGTGGGAATCATCACCTTCAACCGTCCGGAGGTGCTGAATGGGCTCAGCACCGCGCTGATGGCCGGCTCATTGTTTTCCGCGTAAACAATCAGCCGGTAATAGCAATGCCGATGTGGCGATCCTCTGGAGGTTAACGTCGTGAGCCAAGCGCAAACGCAGGTTGGAGTGCGCGTCACCCTGACCTTGCTCATTGGGGCCTCGCTCGGAATCCTGGCTGCCTGCTCCCAGGCCAGTTCGCCGGCCCCTGCCAGTGCATCGCCGCCAGCCTCAACAGCCGGCGCTGGCGCCAAAGTCGCCGTGGTCTATGGCTCCTTGGCCGGCAACCAGCTGCCGTTGTGGGTCGCACAGGATGCGGGCATCTTTCGTCAGAACGGTATCGACGCCAGCTTGCAGTTGCTGACCGGCTCAGCGGCTATAGCGACATTAGTCTCGGGAGAGATGCAGGTGGCGCAGGTCGGCGGTAGCGAAGTGCTGAATGCCGCGGCCAACGGGGTCGACATGGCCTTCCTGGCGACTATTAGCCCGCGTTTCGACTTCATATTTGTGGGGGCGCCGGGCATCAAGAGCTTCGCCGACTTGAAGGGTAAGACCGTTGGCATCGCTCCCGTGGGTGGGACGATATATATCGCTACCAGGATCGTGTTCAAAAGGGCAGGGCTCGATTTCGACAAGGATGTCAATCTCGTCCAGATGGGCGTAACGCAGGAGCGGGTGGCTGCTCTGGAGGGTGGCTCCATCCAGGCCACGATGGTCGACGTGCCGCTGGCCAGAACCCTCAAACCCAAAGGCTATAACTTCCTCTACGACATGGCCGCAGAGGGAATCCCGAACGCTGGGAATAGTGTCGTCGCCAAGCGGTCCTGGTTGTCAGCCAATCGCGAAGCCGCCCAGCGCTACATCGACTCGATCATGGAGGGCATGGCCAGGACCCGGCAAGACAAGGCCCTGGCCACTGCGACCTACAAGAAGTTCACGAAGTCCGGCAACGATACCGAAGCCCAGGACACTTACGAGTATTTCCTGCCTGCTTTCCAGGGCGTGCCCTATCCCAAACCCGAACAACTGACCGATACCAGGGACATCATGGCCGAGGTCAATCCGAAGGTTCGCTCGTTGGACCTCGCGTCGCTACTGGACGACTCGTTCGTGAAGAACGCAGTCGCTCGCGGGGTCGGTACGAGCGGGGCTACTCGCTGAGGTAAGAGGGTTAGCCTTTGGGCCGATCGGCGAGCATTTTCTTCAGCGCGTCGTTGATCTCTTTCCAGCCGGTGCTGCTGTACTCCCAGTCGTAGGCGTCGAAGTATTTGAGCCCCGGCTTGGGAATGATGAATTCGGGCACCCACGAGTTGTCGACGTCGGTGCGGACGCTGGCCGTCTTCCAGGCCGAGTTCCATGCGGTTTGGCCGTCTTTCATGAGTATCCAGTTCAGGAACAGCTTGGCGGCATTGGGATGCGGCGGGTTCTTGAATAAGCCCAGGATGCCGAATGCGGCGGACAGATAGCCGGTCGCTTCGGACCAGGGTCCCACAACAGGGACCTTGAAGCCGTCTTTCTGCAGCCTCACCACCTCCTCGACTCTCAAACCTAGAGCGATTGGGTATTTCCCGCGGGCCAGTGCGTCGGCTTGCTGGCGATCATCGAGCGTCAGGCCCGGCTCTTGATCGATGTAAAAGCGCTTGGCCCAGTCCGCGCCCAGGGCCTTGTAGAGGTAGGCACCCGTCTGTCCTCCGGCGCCCGGCTGGGTGGGATCGAGAGCGATGATCTTGCCCTTGTACTCGGGCTTCAGCAGGTCGTTCCACGACTTGAGGCCGTCCGGCTTCAGGAAGTCGGTATTGACCACCACCTGCGGGCTGGCGATGTTGGCGATGCGCACGAAGTACTCGTTTGAGGGGTCCATGTACCACACCCCCTTGCCGGACGTCCACATGGCGGGGTTCAGTACCTCCGGGTGGATGAGGTGCGGCTTGACCGGCTCGACCATCTTCTCGCCGTAAAACGTCATGTACGACGTGTTGGCTCCGGAGATGGTCACGTCGACGGTGTATTGGCCGGATCCCTGCTCGCTCCGAAGCCGGTTGGCCAGCTCGCTGCTCGAGCCGCCCAGGTACTCCACGTCAACGCCGAACGCCTTCTTAAATGCCTCGGGCACTTTGACGCGGGCCTCAGGACTAGGCCCGGTGCCGAGCACCAGCTTGCCTTCCTTCTTGGCCCCGGCGGCCCAACTGTCCCACTGCCGCTGCCAATCGGCAGGCGCGTCGGTTCCGCTGCCGGCCGCCTTCACGGCGCTCGAGGGCGCTGCCGAACCAGCGGGAGAGGTGGGGCTGGCCGTCTGTCCGCAAGCTGCCAGCGCAACCGTGCCCAGGCCCGCGGCCGCCGCGGTCAGGAAATCACGACGGGTCAACTCATGCCTCGCCATCGTTCGATGCGCCTCCTTCTCCCACCGTTAAGTATCGAGATAGTACAGTCCAGGTTTCGGGTTGACTGTCCTGCCTCCCGCGGCGTGTCTGGGATGAGAGTCCGCTCTAGCAGGGCAGAACTATAATCTGCCAACCGGCGGCTGTTGCCGGCATAGCTCGATCACAAAGGAGCGACGGTGGCAACAATCCTGTACGTAGGCACCCACCACGGCGTGTACTCGGCGCCGCTGGTAGCCCATCCATCCAAGCCGAATGTCATGTTCTCCTGCCGGGAGAACATCGATGTGAAGCTGCCGGGAGCAATTACCGATGTGAAGTGCGTAACAGGATGAAGTTCGGCATCTTCTCGTTGCCGGCGTACATACCCGAGTACGACGGCACGATCACCAACTTCTACAGGCGCCTGCTGGAGCTGCTGGAGCACAGCGAAGAAGCCGGCTTCGACTCAGCTTGGATCAACGAGCACCATTTCCATGCCTTCGGCGGCATGATGCCGTACCCACCTGTGGCGCTGGCCGCGGTGGCGGCGCGCACGTCCCATATTCGGCTCGGCACGTCGGTCGCGATCCTGCCGCTGCACAACCCGGTCCAGCTGGCCGAAGCCTATGCCATGCTGGACCAGATCTCAGAGGGCCGGCTGGAGTTCGGGGTGGGCCGCGGCTATCTCAAGCACGACTACGACGTGCTGGGCGTGCCCTGGGACGAAGGACACGACCGCATGTTCGAGGGCCTGCAGGTCATCCTCGAAGCGTGGCAGCACCAGCCGTTCAGCTTTCACGGCCGGTTCTACCACTACGACAACGCCTCCGTCTGGCCGGTTCCGGTGCAGCAGCCGCATCCACCGATATGGGGCGCGGCCACACGAAGCGCCGACAGCTTCGAATGGTTCGGGCGCCACGGCTTTGACCTGCTGACGCTGATATACCTCAAGCCGCTTGACGAGCTTGCCAAGTTCGTCCAGATCTACCGCGACGCTGCCGCGGCCGCCGGCCGGGACCCCGCAACTGCACGCGTGTCCACTCACTTTCAGGTCTACTGCGCCGAGAATCGCGACGAAGCCATCCGCGAGTTCACCGCCGCCCACGCCCTGGTGCAAGCGCAGGTCATCGACGCCCGGCGGCACAGCGGCGCGACCGTCGTCGCATCTGAGCATCTGTCGGGCGAGCAATTGATCGAACAGGGCCGGGTGTGCGTCGGCCGGCCCGACGATTGCGTCCGCATCATCAAGCAGGCGCGCGACGCCATCGGCCTCATGGGCGTCGACTCGAGCTTCTTTTTCGGCAGCATCGACTACGCCAAAGCCCGCCGCTCGATTGATCTTTTCGCCAGCGAGGTCATTCCGCAGCTCAAACACGAGCCCGAGCCGGCGCTGGCGTAGCGCTCTCGCGGTCCTCAATTGAAGATCACGCACCTCGATCTCAGGATCGTCGACCTTCCCTATAAGGAGCCGGTCCAGTGGGCCAGATCGAAAGAGACGTCGGGCAAGTACGTGCTATTGCAGATTTGCACCGACGAAGGTCTGGTGGGCATCGCCGAGGGGGTGGACAAACCGACGTGGACAGGCAGCGAGCCGCTGATTACATGCCAGCTGTTGCGCACCATCTACGAGCCGCTGCTAGTGGGGTTGGACCCACTCAGGCCCGATCAGGTGTGGGCCACCGTCAACAACATTCCTGGTTGGAGCACCGCCAAGGTGCTGCTGGATCTTGCGCTGACGGATCTCCAGGCCAAGAGCGCGGGGATTCCGCTTTGGAAGCACCTGGGTGGGTGGAGCGAGACCGTCGAATTGTCGTGGCTGCTTAACCTCGGGGATGACAATCGTCGGATCGACGAAGCAGAGGAGATGGCAGGACGCTACGGGTTTGCCGCGTTCAAGGTCAAAATCGGCCGTGACGCGAAAGCCGACGTGGATTACGTCAGGAAGTTCCGAACAACGTTTGGGCCGTCTGTGTTGATCACCCTCGACGCGAACTCCCTTTACACGTTTCAAGAAGCGATGAGCGTGGCTCAGCGTTTGCAGGAGCTGGACATCTACCTGTTCGAAGACCCCTGCCCTATGGCGTCATCAGAGATGGTCGAGCAGGTCGTACGGCGGTGCGCGATACCCGTGATGGTCGAGTCACAGTCCACCAGCCCGCAACAGGTGGCACAGTTTCTCGACGCCGGCGCGCAGGCCGTCGAGATCAAGGTGCCCCGCATCGGTTATCGGCAGGCCGACGAAGTTCGCAGACTATGTGAGGCGCGAGGGGCTATAACCGGCATCGGATTGATGGGCGAGTCGAGCATCGGCAGTCTTTTCAGCATGCATCTGCATTCGTCAAGACGCCACTTTCAGTCGTTGCCTGCTGAGAATTGCTTCTTCCTGAAGATCAGCGAGGATCTGATCGCCGCGCCGCTGGAAGTCGTCGGTGGAAAGGTCCGTCTGCCGACTGGGCCTGGCATCGGCGCTGAGTTGAACCCGGAGGTCATCGAGCGTTCGATGAAGGTCGATTGACGCCCTCAGGCTGATGTCAGCTGGCCTGCTTGCTGCAGCTTCCGGGCAGCGTCAAGCGTCCCGCGTATGGCAGCCAGGTAGTCGTCCCGCATGCGATCGGCGTAGCCTCGCTCTTCGGGGCTGCCGGGCGCCAAGCCATTGACCTCCATCTCGAACGTGAAGCGGAGCTGCAAGCGGCCCCGCTCGTCCTCCTCGATAATGTTCATGACGTGGCCGGTGGCCGGTCCGGACAGGTGTTCGAAGCGGACCCACTGGCCGTGCAGAAAGGTCACCCTCTGCCGCCGCCGATCGCCACGGTAGACGATCTCACGCGTGACCTCGTTGTCGCCCCGCTCCACCACTTGACACTCGCTCATGCCCGGGACGAACAGCGTCGCCTTCTCAACCTTGAGCTGCAGCGCCTGCCACAGCTGTTCGCGCGTAAGGTGCGGCTGCCCTGGCTCCAGGCCATCATTGACGGGCAGCGACAAGCTGACGGTGAACATTTGCGCTCCCTACTCTAAAGTATTGCTGCCGGCTCGACCCGAAACGCCGGCATCACCTCCTCTGCGAACAGCCGCATCGAGCGGCAGGCCTGCTCATGGCTCAGGTTGCCGAAAACGAACATGCCACCCAGACCATCCATCCCACCTTCGTCCCGCAGTTCCGTTAGCTTCTCCCGAACGCGAGGCGGGTCGCCGAAGACGGTGATGTTCTCGGCGTCGAGCTGCTCGTAGGTCATCGGGGGCAGGATGTGGCCCAACGCGCCAGTGATGTGATGCCGCCAACCGTCAGGAGATGGCGTCACAAAGTTTGGGTCCGTGGAGCGTGAGAACAGCTGGAAGAAACGGAAATACGCGGGCTCCGCTACCGACCGGGCCTGTTCCATCGTCTCCCCAACATAGACGGGCCGAAAATGGCGAATGCTTGGCGTGCCCAGCTGCTGGCTGTTGGACGCTTTGCCTGCCTCGCGGTAAGTGGCCACCCGGTCCCGTGTTTGGTCGCGGGGCAAGTACATCTGCGTAATGGGTATGCCACGCTCACCCGCCCAGCGGACAGAGTCTGCGCTCTGCGCAGCCATGACCAACGGCGGAAGTGGCTGTTGCACCGCTCGGGGAACGACGCTCACGTCCGTGTAGTGGTAGAACGAGCCATCGTAGTCGAAATGATCTTCGGCCAGCGCCCTGAGGATGACGTCCAAGGCTTCGTAGAAGCGGGGCTTGGCCTCCTTGAGCGAGATCCGAAACCTCATGAACTCGTCCGGCCGGATGCCGCTGCCGACGCCGATGTTCAGCCGGCCGTGCGCCAGGTGATCGAGCATCGCGTACTCCTCAGCCAGGCGCAGCGGGTCGTACAGCGGCAGGATGTTGACCATATTGCCCAAGCGGATGCGCTTCGTGCGGGCCGCCACGTTAGCCAGGATGAGGTTCGGCGAGGGAGCCATGCCATACGGATGGAAGTGGTGCTCCGTCAGCCACATTTCATCGAAGCCGAGCTCTTCAGCCAGTTCGATCTCTTCCAGGTATTCGTCAAAGACCCGGGTCACACCAACCCCGCGGTCCTGAAAGTGCGCATGCCAACCGAACAGCATGCTTCCGATCATAGTTCTCGGTATTGCGCTTGGAACGCTCATAGGGCAGAATGCGCCTCATGAAACCGAACTACTGCGCCTTGGTCGTGGTTCTGCCTGCGATGCTGCTGGCCGCCTGCGGCGGGGCTAGCCCGACACAGTCCGCAGCGCCATCATCGCCTGTTTCGGCCAGCGCTCCTGTTAGCAAAAGCTCGGTACCGGCCTCCTCCGCGGCCGCGGCTTCGCCTGCTCTCAGTCCAGCCGGGTCAGGCTCCGCCGCGGCGAAACCTGCCGCGAGTGCCGGAGCTGGCGCAAGCGCTGCAGCAGCTGGTACGCCGCTCAAGCTCGGCTTGCTCCTGCCGCTGACCGGCCCGTTGTCGCTGAATGGCAAGGACAACCAGGACACCATCAATCTCTATCTGGAGCAAAACGGCGGGCAGCTTGCTGGCCGCAAAATCGAGCTGGTCACTGCCGACGACGCCGCGGACGGGACCGTCGGCCTGACGAAAACCCGCCAGCTCGTGGAGAGCGACAAGGTGTCGGTGTTGATGGGCTTGCAGAGCACACAGGTGTGCTACGCCATTGCGGGCTACATCCGTGACAACAAAATCCCGTCGATGGCCACCGCGGACTGCGCTCCCCAGGACTTGACCATCAACCCCAAATACGCCAGCCCCTATCTCATCCGCACTGTTGGCACCATTGGCCAGTTGACCGACCCAGCGGCCGATTGGGCCTACAAGGCTGGCTACCGCAAGGCCATCATGATGATGTCCGACTTCGTGGCCGGTATCCAGTTCGGCGACCTGTTCGCCAGTGCTTTCGTGGCTCGAGGCGGCAGCATCGTCCAGGAGCTCTATCCGCCGCTGGGCACGAATGACATGGGGCCCTATTTATCCCAGCTCAACCGCGACGCGGACATCTTCGTCACCTTTGAGGGAGGCACCGATGGCCAGCGTTTGGCGCAGCAATACAACAACTACGTCGGCAGCGACCGCAAGCTGCAGATCCTGGACCTGGCCAGCCAGATGTCCAATGGCCCCAAGCGCAATGACCTCGGAGCTACGGCAGTTGGGATGGTGGTTAACAGCAACTACATGGAAGTGTTCGATTCACCAACCAACCAAGCCTTCCTGAAGGTCTGGTACGCGAAATATCCAAACAAGCCGCCATCCCAGGAAAACGCCTGGGGTTGGATAGGAATGCAGTTCCTGGACACCGCCTTGAAGCAGGTAAACGGGGACGTATCTGACACGCAGAAGTTCCTTAACGCTCTATACGCTGCGCAACCCGAAACCCCGAAGGGTGTCGTGAAGCTCGACCAGTATCACGACACTGTCGCCAACATCTTCATTTATCAATTCGAGAAATCCGGCAATAGCTTGATTGAGAAGCCGATCCAGACCTACAACATCGGCCAGTTCTGGGATCGCACCCTGGAGCAGACCATGAAGTTCCCATTCGGCCAGATGAAGGGCAAGTGGGTTGGTATGACCAAGGACAAGCTGGGCGACGTGATCACCCTCCCGAAGTCCTGATTCGGGTCTGTTAGGCGGCAGCGCCGGCAGGCTGTTTGTGGACTTTGGACTGCACGGCATGCAGCCTCGGCACTAGCTCTTCGCCCATCAGCCGGATGCAGCGCAGCAGCACGTCCTGCGGCATCGAGCCCATCCGGATCATGGCCAGCAGCGTGCCGAACCCACCCACCTGCTCGTACTGCTCCATCATTTGCTCGAACACCTGGTCCGGCGTCCCAATCAGCAGCAACCCTCGCTCGCGCAGATTATCCAGCGTGGCTGCGCCGTAGTCGAACGGCGGCTTCACCTTGTTCCAGTCGATGTCCGGGTTCTGGGCCATCATCTTGTGGAGCGCCGCGGTGTTGATCTCATGGATCAGGTTCTGCCAGTAGTACTCCACGTGCGGGCGCGCGATGCGCTCTGCTTCGGCCTCCGTCTCCGCCACGAACACGTGCCGCCCATAGATGATGTCGGAGTCAGTGATTACCCGGCCCGCCTCCGCGGCGGCCTCGTGGAAGATCTTGAGCTGGCGGACTACCTCGGGCTGGGGGAAGAAGTTCACGCAGATGCTGATATCCGGCCGCTGAGCGATCTGCTTCGACGTCTCGTCGCTGAGCGCGCCCATCCAGACCGGCGGGTGGGGCTGCTGGTAGGGCCGCGGCCACATATCCACGTCGTCGTAGTTGAAGAACCGGCCGTGGTGGCTGAACACGTCTGATTTCCAGGCGCCGAAGACGACCTCCAGGGCCTCGTCGAAGCGCGCCTTG
>DATGVV010000362.1:0-2632 GCA_035299885.1 Chloroflexota bacterium
CAGCAACGACGGGCTCAGCAGACGTTCGCCATCGTGCACCCGGCGGATTGCGCCCACCAACATCTCATCGGACGCGCTCTTGAGCAGGAAGGCATGGGCATTGGCCTTGAGCGCACGCAGCAGGTAGCCGTCATCGTCGTAGCTGGTGAGCACGATGACCTTGGTGTTGGGATGCCGCCGCCGAAGGCGCTCGGCCACCTGGATACCGTCAGCTCCGCCCAGCCGGATATCCATTACGACCACGTCGGGATCGTCGCGGTCGGCGGCTTCGAGTGCGGCGGGCCCGCTGTCGGCGTCGGCAACCAGATTGATGTCGTCGTAGTTGGAGAGCAGGCTGCGCAGGCCCTGCCGGACGACCGGATGGTCATCGACCACCATGACCCTGATGCTCACGCGCTGGCCGCCAGGTTGGCCGGAACGTGGAGGGTGACGGTAGTGCCTTGCCCCGGTGCGCTGACGATTGTCAGCTGGCCACCCAAGCGCGCCGCACGCTCTTCCATGCCCAGCAACCCGAGGTGCTCGCCGTGCCTGGCTTTTGGCGCGTCGAAGCCGCGGCCATCATCGCCTACCGCGAACTCGACCCCCCACGAACCGAACGCCAGATCGATGAGCACCCGTCGGGCCCGCGCATGGTGCGCCACGTTGTTGAGAGCTTCCTGCATCACCCGATAGATGCCGATCTCGACGTGCGGCGGCAGCCGCTGGCTGGGCCCCGAGATGTTGACCTTGCACTCCACCCCACTGTAAATGTGGAACCGCTCCGCGTAACGGCCGACGCTGTCGGCCAAACCCAACGCATCCAGCGTGGGCGGCCGCAGGTCAAAGATGAGGCGCTTCAGCTCGCCGTCGACCTGGCCCAACACCGAGCGCACCCGGCCCAGCGCCCGCTCAACTGCGTCTGGCTGGCCCGCCTGAAGCCGTTCTCGAGCCGCCTTGACTTCGAACATAGCGCCGATGATGAGCTGGTTGACCCCATCATGCATATCGTGCGCGATGCGCTCTCGCTCCTGCTCCTGGATGCTGACGGTCTCGACCAGCAGCCGCTGCAGCTGCTTCGCCTTTTGGGCTAGCGCTTCCTTGGCTTCGGCCAGCTCGCTGGTCCGGGCGGCGACCTGTGCTTCCAGATCGGTCTTGGCGGCCTTCAGCTCCTCGTACAGTCGTGCATTTTGAATGGCCATGGCGACGTGCGAGGCGTAGGCTGACAGCAGCTCTTCGTCCTCAGGGTGGTAGCGGCCGGGCCGGTTGGCGACGCCAATCATGCCCGCCACGCGCTCGGCCAAACGCAGCGGGACGCCGAGGAAGGTTCGCACTGGAGGATGCCCGCGGGGCTGGCCCACTCTGGTGGGGTCAGTGGCAGCGTCATCGGAACGAACAGGCCGGTTTTCGAGCACGGCGCGAGCAAATATGCTGGGACGCAGGGGTATCAGATGAAAGCGCTGGTAAAAGTCGGGCGCAGCGTCAAAGCCTTGAATAGCGGCGACATCCATGGCCGCGTTGTCCGGCGTATTCAGGCCGATGAAGCCAAATTGGGACTCCGTGAGGGCCAGGCAGTGTCGCAGAGCGGTGTCCAGCACGCCCTGCAAATCCCGCAGGCTGGCGACCTCGGCGGCGAGCCTGTACAGCGCCTGGAGCCGCTCGCGCTGGCGATGCGCCGCCGGCGGCTCGAAGACGGCTTGTCGATGTTGAGTGGCGATGCTCTTATTCATGCTGCGCCTCCGACCTCGGTGGTCGCTATGGTGCCAGGTCTTGGCTCAACAGGCAACTCGGCACAGGCCCGGATTTGGCCCGCAACTCCCTTGCAATCACCCCCTCCGAGTGCTAGCATTTGAGCGGTTAGCACTCAAGGGTGTTGACTGCTAAAGTATGCTCACTGACCGACGCCGCCACATCCTGAGGCTCATCGTCGAGGACTACATCGACGGCGCCTTGCCGGTGTCCTCGGACGCGATCGCGCGCAAAATGGCAGTGCCCGTCAGCTCGGCCACGGTGCGCAACGAGATGGCCGCCCTGGAGGATGAGGGCTACATCGTCCAGCCCCACACCTCAGCGGGGCGGGTGCCATCGGACAAGGGCTACCGCTACTTCGTCGAGTTCCTGATGCCGGAGCAGCTGCTGTCCGTTGACGAGCAGCGGATGATCAACCACCAGTTCTACCAGGTGCAGCTCGATACCGATCAATGGGTGCGCCTGGCGGCGGCGGTGCTGGCCCGGGCGGCCATGAACGCGGCCGTGATCACCGCGCCCAAGCTGAGCGACATCAAGCTCAAGCACGTCCAGCTGGTGCAGGTGCAGCAGCAGCTCACGCTGCTGGTCATGGTGTTCGATCGGGGGCTGCTGCGGCAGCGCTTCATCAGCCACGATGACCAGGAGCTGACGCAGGACGAGCTGAACCGCATCGCCAACAAGGTCAACGCCGAGCTGGGCGGCCGGAATCTGCGCGGCATCAAGCGCAAGTTGGACCAGTTCCAGAGGTTCGAGCGCGAGGCGGTGGAGCAGCTGCTGAGCGAGATGCGCGAGGTGGAGACGCCCACGCCGGAACAGATCGTGCGCGACGGTCTGCTGAATATCATGGCCCAGCCGGAATTCGCCCAGACCGAGCGGGTGCGGCAGTTCATGAACATGTTCGAGTCGA
>DATGVV010000363.1:0-25816 GCA_035299885.1 Chloroflexota bacterium
ACACTAACGCTGACACCAACCGCGCTCAAAATCCGCCATCGTACCCCAATGGTCCCCGCACATGCTCCGAGTCGCATTAAGCCAAATCTGAGCTCAGATGGGTGCACGTCAGGGCACTTCAGGAGACAATAGCGGGCAAGCGACTGCGCTTTCAACTCCCCCCGCCCACACATGCGGTCTTCGGCGTCACCCACGATGCCGTGAGAGGCGACGACCCTAAGCACCGCGTGACGCTAATCAGCCGTTACGGTGTCCGCTGTCTGCCGAAGTGCGGCCGGCGACATGAAGTTGGTCACCGCTGGCGGATTGGACAACACGAGCCTCTAGAAGACGCGCGGCACTCGGCCAGGCTAACAGTCCCCCAAAGTCGGGGTTCGCAGCTTGGTTCCCATAAAATAGTGCCAATGCTCCGAGGCGACGCAGCTAGATGTACGGCATGGTGAGCCAGGACCTGTACGCGGTTCTGGAGCTGACACCAGATGCCGACCAGGCCGCGATTACCGCCGCCTATCGGCGGCTGATGTTCACCTACCACCCAGACGTCAACAAGAGCCCCGAGGCGGCTGCCAGGAGCGCCGAGATTAACAGCGCCTATCGCATCCTGAGCGATCCCATCCAGCGCGCGCATTACGATGCCCGGCGCAACAGTCCGGCGAGTGCGCCCATCCCGCGGGCCGTCCTGGGCGCCAGCAAGCTGGTGCTGTACGACCTGCTGCAGAAGAAACCGCAGCACCGGCATGTGCTGTGGTCGGCGGATGGCATCTGGGGGGTAATCAGCAATCATTTCATCGATTGCCGCCAGCGCGGCTGCCTGGTGCTCCTGAAGATCGATCCCGCCACCAGCGAGCAGGTGTATCAGCACGGCGATCCCGGTCCAACGCTCAGGATCAGCCCCGAGAAGGGCGAGTTCGCGCTGCTCAGCCCATGGCTGGCGCACTGCCATCAACTCGAGGATGGGCCCCCGCTAAGCTAGTCTCCGATGGCGGATTTTGGAATCGCCCGCTCGTCCGGGCACTGCCTCGAATGCGCCTGCCGCTACCGGCCCGGCGAGATCGTCATCGCCGAGCACGACGCCGCGTTCCATGCCGATTGCTACCGCACCCGCGGCTCCGCTGATCTCCGGCCTTATGAAGACCAGCAGCCAGTTGAGCTCGATCTGCTGCTCATCGCCCTCCGCATCGAGGGAGTGTCGAGCGAGCCGCGTATCTAGCAACCCAGCTCCGCTCGTCACGCCGTGCGGCGGCCAGACAGGCGGCGCGACTGATCGACGCGTTTCGCGGCGTACATCGCCGAATCCGCCTTGCGCATGAGCGCCGCCACGTCGCGGCCATCTTCCGAGTAGACGGCAATGCCGATGCTGGCCCGCACTTTCACTGCATGTCCCTCGATGTGCAGGGGCCTACGCAGCCGCGCCTCCACCTTGGCAGCCACAGCAGCCGCGCCGGCCCGTGAGTCCAGCGCCGGCAGCAGCACCGCGAACTCGTCGCCGCCCAGCCGCGCCACCGTGTCCGAGCTGCGCAGGCAAGCCTGAATAGCGGCGCCCACGCGCTGCAGCACCACGTCGCCGGCGGAATGTCCAAACGTGTCGTTGATCTGCTTGAAGCCGTCGAGGTCCAGAAACAGCAGGCCCACCTGGCCACGGTTCCGTTCGGCTACCCGGATGGCCTGCTCCAAACGATCGAAGAACAGCCGGCGATTGGGCAGCTCGGTCAGGCTGTCGTGCAGGGCCTGTTCCGCTAGCACCCCCGCCAGATGGCTGATGCGCTGCCGCCCCAGCACCTGTTCCGTCACCTCCACCGCGTGGACGAAAATGCCGGCTGTGCGACTCTGATCGTTCGTGGTCGGCTGGAGGGTGAGGTTAAAGTACATCGTCTCCGCGCCGCCACCCTCGTTTGGCCGGCGCACCACAATCTCGCGGCCCACGTAAGGTTTGCGTGTTCGGCGCACCTGGTCGAGCAGATCCAGCACACGCTGCGCGCCAACGGCCGGCAGCACGCTGCGCAGATCGCGGCTGTCGTCGCCAGCAGGGCCGAGCAGCTCTCGAAAAGCATTGTTGGCAAAGTCCAACTTGTGCCTGGGGCCGCGGCACAGCGCGATCAGTGCCGGCGCCTGCTCGAACAGGCTGCTCATGCGGCGGCGGGCTCGCACCGCCTCGGCTCGGGCCAGCTCCGCGTGCTGCGCATGCTGGGCAACCTGCTCCAGCTCCTGCTTATTCAGCGCGCGCTGGACCGTGAGCTTCAGCTCCTCCAAGTTGCACGGCTTCAGCAGGTAGTTGAAGGCGCCGTCGCGCAGCGCCTGGATGGCTGAGCCGGTGGATGCGAAGCCGGTCAGGATGATGACCTCGGTGGCCGCGCTGCGGTATCGCACCGCCTGCAGGATGTCCAGCCCGCGCTCGACGCCGTCAAGCATCAGGTCGGTGATAACGACGTCGAAATCCTGCCTGGAGCAGAGCTGGAGCACGCTGTCGTAGTCGGCCGCCGTGGTCACAGCGTACCCTTCACGCTCGAGTACGGCCGACAGCGTGTTGAGAATGTCGGGCTCGTCGTCAACGAGCAGCAGATGAGGCACGCTAGCTCCTACTTCGACCATACAGCGGGAATGGGGCCAGCGATAGAGCCTTTTTCTCCTATTTAAGAGGAGTAATTCGGGGGGCTACAATGGTCCTCCCTAAGCGAGCTACGACGAAGGAGAAGGTATGAGCGCGCCCAAAGTTTTCATCTTTGCCCCGTCGGATCCGACAGGGGAAAGCCACCGCAGACTGGAGCAAGCTGGCTGTGAGGTGACGCTCGGCAAGGCTTCCTGGCACACCCCCCAAGGCGACCGCGAAGACGAGATCGTGTCCATAGCCAGGGATGCCGACGCGATGTGCGGCACCTCTATCCGCAGCACGCCCATCACCCGCCGCATCATGGAGAGCGCCGACAAGCTGCGCATCGTCGGCAAGTACACCATCGGCTGCGACGATGTGGACATCGAGGCGGCCACCCAGCTGGGCATCCTGGTTACCCATTCGCCTACGGAGTCGAACTGGGGGGGCGTGGCCGAGGGCATGATCGGCAACATGCTGTGCCTGCTCAAGAAGATCCGCGAACGCGATGCCTACCTGAAGTCCGGCGGCGAGTGGCGAAAAGAAGAGTTCACCGGCACCTACCTGGGTTCACGCGCCTCCGACGGCTACAAGGGGCTGACCATCGGGCTCATCGGACTGGGCCGCCACGGCGGCCGTGTGGCACAGCTGCTGCGGCCCTGGCGCGTGCGCCTGCTGGCCTGCGATCCGTACATTGCGCCGTCACGATTCCTGGAGCACGATGCCCAGCCGGTCGATCTGCCGACGTTGCTGGCCGAATCTGACGTGGTCAGCGTCCACTGCTATCTCAGCAAGGAGACCCATCACCTCATCGGCGACAAGCAGTTCAAGCTCATGAAGCCGACCGCCATCTTCTTGAACCAGGCCCGCGGGCAAGTGGTCGACGAGCAGGCGCTGATTCGAGCCCTGCAGGAGAACCGCATTGCTGCCGCGGCGCTCGACGTGTTCGAAGTAGAGCCTTTGCCGATGGACAGCCCACTCCGCAAGATGGGCGACAAGGTCCTGCTCTCGCCGCACATGGTTTCGTCCAACGTCGGCAGCGGGCTGGGCCCAGGCGTGCGGTGGACGACCGAATCAGTGCTGAAAGCGCTCAGCGGCGAGGTGCCGGACAACGTGTTCAACCAGGAAGTGATTCCCGCCTGGAAAGAACGATTCGGAGCCCGCAGCCTGCTCTAGAGCAGCAGCTCCTTGGCGTCGATCCCGGCGGTGCCTTCGCGCTCCGGCGGAACCGCGTCCAGGAAGCGGCCACAGCCCCGGCAGATCTCGGTGTGGTAGGGCGCCCGGTCGGTCACCTCGGGCTCGAGCTGCAGCCAGCGAGCGCAGCTCGCGTGCATGCCGCGCAGGTTACCTTCCCGGTCCTTGACCCACACTGCCTGCGGGCCTTCATCCGCCATGAGCCAATTATGGACGCTTAGCGGCCCAGCTTCTCCGGGTGCTCGCAAATCCCCGGCCGCGCGTGGCTATCATCGCCGGATGGGCTACGTTGAGGATTTGAGGCTTGTGGTCGGACACCGGCCGCTCATCCTGGTAGCCGGCGTAGCTTTGATCTTCGATGAGCAGGAGCATTTGCTTCTCATCGAGCGCTCCGACGATCGCCAGTGGGCTGTGGTCGGCGGTCTCATGGAGCCGGGTGAGACCGTGGAAGAGACCGTCCGCCGCGAGGTCCACGAGGAAGTCGGCCTCGAGCTGGGCGCGCTGCAGCTGCTGGGCGTGCTGTCCGGCCCGGACGCCTTCCACGTCTACCCCAATGGCGACCAGGTCTATGGCGTTGCGGTGGCGTACGCCGCGCGACACCCCGGCCCGGAGCCACAGCCCGACCCCAGCGAGGCGCTCCAGGCCCGCTTCTTCGCCTTGAACGCGCTGCCCGCCAACCTGCGCAAAACGACGGCGTTTTACCTCAAGCTGTACGCCGAAGCCGCGCACCATGGCTGAGCCAGCCGAAGCCGACCAGCTCTACTCACTGCCGCTGGCGGAGTTCACGCCCGCCCGCAACGCGCTGGCGACACGGCTGCGAAAGCAGGGCGATCGCGCCGGCAGCGCCGCCGTCAAGGCGCTGGCCAAGCCGTCGATCAGCGCCTGGGTCCTCAACCAGGTGGCGCGGCGCCAGGCGGAGCTGGTCGAGCGGCTGCTGAACGCTGGGCAAGCGCTGGGCAAAGCCCAGCAGGCTCTGCTCGGCGGCCACGGCCAGTCCGAGTTTCGCGAAGCGACGCAAGCCGAGCGCGAGGCGGTGGCCCAGCTGGTCCGCGCCGCTGCTGCCGTGCTCGCAGAGGATGGCCACGCCGTTACCAAGGCCACGCTGGACCGCCTCGAGGCCACTGCCCGCGCGGCGGCCACCGATCCTGACAGCGGCGCCCAGCTGCGGGCCGGCCGTCTAACCACTGACCTGGATCCCACCGGGTTCGGCGGACTCACCGCCGGGCCGTTCGGCGCACCGGCGGCCCCCATTCCGTTCCCAACCCGGCGGGCAGCCGCGCCTTCTCCCGCTCCGGCTCCGGAATCGAAGGCCCTGGCAGCCGCTCGGGAGGACGTCGATCGCCTCCAACAGCACCTCCGGGCCCTCCGGCGCGCCGAGCACGATGCTGCCGAGGAGCTGGCGGGGATACGCGCCGAGCTCGACCGTACCGCCAGGGAGCTGGACCGCACCACGGCCAAGGTGCGGCAGCTCGGCGGCGCCTGAACTCACACGTCGCGTCGCGAGAAGATCCGCGCTCCTAGGGCGAAGGCCACCACCACGTACAGGACCGACCAGATCAGCATCGGACCGGCCACAGGCGTGACCGATACGAACGGATTGCCGCGCGTTGCCGACAGCGCCACGTCCTGCCCGGCCAGGCTCAACACGGCCGGCAGCAGCTCGTAGGACGAGCCGCGCGCCAGCACGTCGGTAGGCACGATCAAGCTGGTGACGATGCCGGCCGTGACCATGCTCGAGATGTTGAGCGCCTTCCCGACCGTCTCCACCAGCCCGGCGATGCGTGCCAAGCCCCATATCAGCAGCGGCACGATGCCGCTGGCCAGCGTGCCCAGGAATGACCCGAACAGCAGCCGCAAGCTCAGGATCACCAGGCTTTCGAGCAGCATCAGCGCGCCCGCCTGCACCGGGTGGGGCGGGTAGAACCCAACGGCCAGGCCAACGCCCAGCACCACGCCGACCGTGAACAGCGCCACCCAGCCTGTCAGCACCAGCGCCGAACCAAGCCAGCGCCCGGCCAGCAGGTCCAGCCGCCGCACGGGCTTAGTCAGCACCGCCTGCAGCAGCCCGCTCTCGCTTTCCTGCCGGATGCTGTGGCCCGACACGAACACCGCCAGCAGGACCAACATGAAGCTGCCGAAGAAGAACACCACCAGCTCCAATCCGGCCGCGGAGCTCACGGCCGCCAGCAAGTTGGCGGAATGATCGGCAATGGCATGGGCGCCCCAGCCCACCAACGCCACATACACCAGCGTCAGGCCAAAGGCGATGGCCAGCAGCCGGTTACGCGACGCTTCGTGCAGCGTCAGCCGGGTGAACGTCCAGACTGGCACCTTCCGCTCCTTCGACCCATTGCAGGAACAGGTCCTCCAAATTTGCTCGTCGCGGCCTGAGCTCCAGCAGGGCCACGCCGCGCCCCACCAGGAAGCGCGTTACCTCCGCCGCGTCCTCCGCGCGGTCCACCGCCAGGACAAGGTGTTCCCCCTCACAGTGGCGCGGCTTCCAGCCATCCGGCATCGCCTCCAGCACTTCGTTCGTGAGGCCGCGGGCCCGAATCTCGATCTCATGGCCAAGCGTCAGCAGCCCCTCCAGCTCGCCTTCCTGGACGACTCGTCCGCGGTTGACGATCGCCACGCGATCGCACACCAGCTCGATCTCGCTCAGCAGGTGCGAGTTCAGGAACACCGTCACGCCCTCTCGCTTGAGCTGCTGGATGAGGCCGCGGACGTCACGCCGGCCGATCGGATCGAGGGCCGAAGTCGGCTCGTCCAACACGACCAGCTCGGGGCGGTTGATCAACGCCTGGGCCAGGCCCAGCCGCTGCTGCATGCCCTTGCTGAAGGTGCCCACGCGGTCGCCTCCGCGGTCCCCCAGGCCGACGAGCTCCAGCACCTCCAGGATGCGCCCCCGGCGCTCGCTCTTGTCCAACCCACACAGCTCGCCATGGAGCTCCAGGACCTCGGCGCCCGTCAACCAGTCGTGGAACCGGAACAGCTCCGGCAGGAACCCCATGCGGCGGCGCGCTTCGCGGTCGCCCAGCGGCGCGCCGAGCAGCCAGCCTGTCCCGGCCGTAGGACGGGCCAGACCCGTGAGCAGCTTGACGGCTGTCGTTTTGCCGGCCCCGTTCGGCCCCAGGAAGCCGAACACCTCGCCCCTGGGGACGCTCAGCGTCAGCTCCTGGAGGGCCACCGTCCTGCCGTACTCCTTGCGCAGCCCAGCAGTCTGGATGACGGCAGATGTCATTCTGAGGAGCCGCGGCGACGAAGAACCTTCCCGGCCGCTGCGGCGGAAGGTCCTTCGCTTCGCTCAGGATGACATGAGGCGGTCACCCCACGGAGCTCGCCAGCGCCAGCAGAACCTTCTCATCGAGCTTGGGACCAGTAGCCACGAACACGAGCCCGTTCTTGACCCACAACACCATTTCGCCGCTGCCGTTCCGTCCTGCCACACCCGGGGCGCCGTTGACCGACACCTTGTGCAGGTTCGAGCCGGGCGACGCCGGCACAGGCAGCGTGTTCCGCCAATCGCCGATGCTGCGCAGCTGGGCTTTGGTGTCCTCAGGGATGCCGGGTAAAGACAGCAGGAAGTCACGCAGCTCCTCGGCCGAGACACCAGTCGCGTCGAGCTCGGGGCTCCGGGCTTCAATCAGCAGCGCCCCCGAGCCATTCAACAGGCGGTTGATGGCTGCCGAGTCGGGCTTGCCTCCCGCCTGCTCTGAGCTGGCCGCCTGCTGCACATCGGCCAGGCTCGTGCCCGAGGGCAGATAAGCCAGGCTGGCCGCCGGCGGCACGCGCAGCGTCAGCGTGGCGCCGTCGAACTTCGGCGGTAGGCTGAAGTCTTTGTGGCCGCTCGACGCCAGGTAGGCGGCGGCCTTCTGCGCCCGGAAGGTGAAGTTCACGGTCGCGCCGTTGCTTACGGCGATGACGCTCGGCTGGCTGGGCAGACCGGCCGGAAGCTGCCGCGGCGCTTGCACGTTGAAGCCCACCCGCGACGAGGCGGCGCTTAGGCTTTCCACCTGCACTGGCTGCAGCCGCACCTCCCGCGGCGAAGGCGACATGTCGCCCAACCGACTGAGGTCAGGCAGCGGCTGGGTGACGCGGTCGACGGTGATCGGCGTTACGTCCTGCACCCGGAAAATCGTCAGGAACTGCGCCGCGAGGCCGCGCACCGGAGCTGCGAAGAAAGCCACCGCCAGGATGAGCGCGGCGGCAATTGGGATTTGGAACTTGGAAGTTGGAAGTTGGTGAGGCCAGCTCAAAATCCTGAATCCTGAATCCTGAATCCTGCTTTGCAGGGCCAATTGGCGCTGCCACGCGCCGTCTACGTCCGGCGCCGCCTCGGGCGTAAGGGAATCGAGGGCGTGGCTCACGGTGGGGTCGTTACTCATGTGGCTTCTCCTGGCTCTGATACGCCTCTTTGAATCGTCGCTCAGCCCGGCTCAGCAGCGTGCCTACTGACGCCGGGTTCAGGTCAAGCGCGGCGGCTACCTCGGCATAGCTGAGACCGCTGTGCCGCGCCAGCAGCAGCACACTGTCCTGCGGTTTGAGCTTGCGCAGAGCGTCTCGCACAGCTTGCTGCTGCTCCTTGCGAAGCAGGCTGCCTGCGGGATCCTCGTCCCGCTCCGAGACCAGCTGCAGGGCTGTGTCCTGCCGCACCGCCCGTTCCTCGCGGGCCAGCCGGCGCCTCTTGCCGCGGAGGGCGTTGAGGGCGCTGTGAGTCGCCGCCTTCCAGAGCCATCCGTCGGTCACCGCGTCACCCTGGCGCCGCGACAGCCGAAGGAACAGCTCCTGAGCCAAGTCCTCGGCGTCCTGCGCATTGCCCGCGACCCGGTACATCAGGCCAAAGACCTTGCCGAAATGCTCGCGGAAGAAGGCTTCGAACGAGGTCGTGGCGAGGTGTTCGTCGGCTGCTGGCAGGTCGGCTATCACGATGCGTCCACAGCCTAACGCACCGGTCGCGGCCAGTGTGTGACAAACTGGCGTTCAGGGGAGCTGGATGGACGCCGTTCTGCACGTGCGCGATGTGTCTTTCACCTACGGTCGGGGCGACCGCTCGCTGGCGGCTGTGCAGACCCTATCGTTCGATGTCGGCAGTGGCGAGATCGTGGCGATGGTGGGCCCCAGTGGCTGCGGCAAGACCACGATCCTCAAGCTCATTGCCGGCCTGCTCCGGCCGGGCGCGGGCCAGGTGCTGATCAACGGCAGCGCCGTGGGCGGAGTGCACCCCGATGTGGGCTACATCTTTCAAGATCCGCGTCTGCTGCCGTGGCGGACGGTGATCGACAACGTGATGCTGCCGCTGCAGGTGCAGCGAGTCAGCCGTCCCCAGGCCCGCCTCACCGCCGAACGGGCGCTTGAGATAGTTGGCCTGCACGATACGGAGCAGCGCTACCCGGCCGAGCTGTCCGGCGGTATGCGGCAGCGCGTGGCCATTGCCCGGGCGCTGACCTATGACCCCGCCATCCTGCTCATGGACGAGCCCTTTGCCTCGCTCGACGCTATCTCGCGCGAGCGCCTCAACCTGGAGATACTTGGCCTCCGCCGCGCTACCGGCAAGACCATGCTGTTCGTCACTCACTCCATCTCCGAAGCGGTGCTGCTGGGCGATCGCGTGCTGGTGCTGTCGCAGCGGCCGGCAACGGTCAGGCGGGAGGTGAGGGTGGAGCTGGGCCCCGAACGCACGCCGCGCGTGCAGGACTCGGTCGATTTCACCCGTCTCACCGCCGCCGTGCGCGACGCCTTGGAGGCCTACGACGTGGACGTGCCCGCCTGATGCCTTCCGAGGCGCCCTCCAGGCCTGAGCCCCTGGAGCCCGCGCTGGCGCGAGCCGAAGCGCTGCGGCAGGAGCTCGCGTCACCTCCGCCGAGCGGCGCCCTGCCTTCGCGTCAGCGGCCGCCCTGGGCGCCCTATTCCATCCTGATCTCGCTGGCTGCCGGGCTGGCGCTGTGGTGGCTCGTGGTGGCCGCGGCGGGGCTGCCCAAGTTCATCCTGCCGAGCCCAGCCCAAGTCGTCCTGCGGCTGGTCGACTACCTGCCCACGGGTCAGTTGCAGCTCCATTTCGGGGCGACGATTGCCGAAGCCCTGCTGGGCGGCGCGCTAGGCGTGCTGTTCGGCCTCGGCAGCGGCTACGCGCTGGCCAAGTCGGCTGTCGCGGAGAAGCTGATGGCGCCGTACTTGGTGGCGTCGCAGTCGGTACCGGTCATTGCCTTCACACCGATGCTCATCCTATGGTTCGGCAGCGGCTTGGCGTCAAAGGTGATCATTTGCGCGATCATCGTGTTCTTTCCGATGACCATCAGCACCATGGTCGGGCTCCGCTCAGTCGATCCAGGGCTGATTGAGGTGATGCGTACCTTCCGCGCCGGCCGCTGGCAGATCCTGCGCATGGTCGAGGCGCCGGCGGCGCTGCCCAGCATTTTTGGCGGACTGAAGGTGAGCGGCACGCTGTCTATCCTCGGCGCGGTCGTGGGCGAGTTCGTCGGCGCCAAGCGGGGTTTAGGATTTCTGGTGAACTACGCTGCATTCCAGCTCGACACACCGCTGATGTTCGTGGGCTTGTTCAGCCTGGTGGCGCTGGGGGTCACCGTGTTCTCGCTCATCAGCCTAGCCGAGCGACGCGCCTTACGCTGGCGCCTGCGCGGCTATGAATAACGACACGGAGGAACCGGCAGCATGAAACTCACGCGTCTCGGCATCCCTGGCCTCTTCGCCGGCCTGATCCTGGCTGCCTGTGGCGGCGGTGCCACGCCGGCCAGCAGCGCGCCTGCGCCGGCCAGCGTTGCGCCGTCCAAACCGGCAGCCTCGGCCTTAGCGGCAGCTCCGTCCTCGGCAGCATCAGCCAAACCGGCAGCTTCAACATCCGCCAGCGCCAAGCCGGCGGCCAGCGGACAGGCAACCGCAATCACGCTGGCCCTGGGCTATATCCCCAACGTCCAGTTCGCCCCGTTCTACGTCGCCCAGGCCAAGGGCTTCTACAAGGACGAGGGCGTGGACATCTCCTTCGATAACGGCATCAGCCCCGACCTGATCAAGGCCGTCGGAGCCGGCAAGTTCAAATTCGCCATCGCCGACCCGGACACGGTCATCTCCGCCCGAGAGCAGTCAATTCCGGTGACCTACGTCGCCGGCCTGTACGCCCAAGCGCCATCCGCGATCATCTCCCTGCCCGGGGCTAACATTCGCCGCCCGCAGGACCTGAAAGGCAAGAAGATCGGTCTGCCGGGGCGCTACGGATCCGGCTACATCGGGCTGCTGGGCGTGCTGAACAAGGCCGGCCTGAGCGAGAAGGACGTCGATATCCAGGAGATTGGCTTCAACCAGGCCCCGCAGCTGCTGGCCGGCAAGGTCGACGCCGTCGTGGGCTTCGCGAACAATGACGCCCTGCAGGTTCAAGCCCAGGCGAACACCAAGCCGAATGTGATCCCGATCTCAGATGTCATACCGTTCATCGGCAACGGCCTGGTAACCAACGACGACACGCTCAAGAGCAATGACAAGCTGGTGCAGGGCATGGCCCGAGCGATGCTCAAGGGCATGCAGTACACTGCCGCCCATCCCGATGAGGCCTTCCTGATCACGGCCAAGGTCGTTCCCGAGGCGGGCGGCCAAAACGCCAAGTTGAACCAGGACGTGCTGGCTGCGTCGATCCCGCTCTGGAAGGACAAAGGTACCGACGCTAACGGCCTAGGCTACACCGATACCGCCTCCTGGAAGGCCATGGAAGACGTCATGGCTAAGGCCGGCATCGTCAAAACGCCCCCGCCCGTTGACCAGCTGGTCACGAACAAGTACATCAGCAAAGATCTCAAAATTTGACCCAGCCCGCGGGGGCTAATCAGTCAAGTAGCGCAGGCAGCGGCGCGGGCGAGTAGCAGCTCGCGCTCTCGGGCGTTGCGCGTAAGGGCTGAGGCGCGCTCGAACTCTACGCGCGCCTCGCCGAGGCGGCCGAGCTTGTACAGGAGATCGCCGCGAACGCTGGGCAGCAGATGATAGCCCTGCAGCGACGGCTCGGAGGTCAGCTCGTCCACCAGCTCGAGACCGGCCGCCGGCCCGAACGCCATCGCCAGCGCAACCGCACGGTTCAGCTCAACCACTGGTGAGGGCGTGAGCTCCGCCAGCGCATCGTACAGGGCCGCGATCTTGGCCCAGTCCGTCTCGGCTGCGGTACGTGCTCGTGCGTGACATGCGGCGATGGCCGCCTGCAGCGCGTAGGGGCCGAGCGCGCCGCCAAGCCTCTCGGCACCCTCGAGCGCCGCCAGCCCGCGCCGGATGAGCAGTTGGTCCCACAACGCGCGGTTTTGATCGAGGAGCAGGATTGGCTCTCCCGTGGGGCCAACGCGCGCTCTCGCGCGCGATGCCTGGATCTCCGTCAATGCGACCAGGCCGTGGACCTCCGGCTCGTCAGGGACGAGCTCGGCCAGGATACGGCCCAGGCGCAGCGCATCCTCGCACAGCGCTGGTCGCATCCAATCATCGCCAGCGGTTGCCGAGTAGCCCTCGTTGAAGATCAGATAGATGACCTCCAGCACCGACGCCAGCCGCCCTCCGAGCTCGCTTCGTCCGGGTACCTCAAAGGGCACCCGCGCCGCGGCGAGTGCCCGCTTGGCCCGCACGATCCGCTGCGCGACGGTCGGTTCCGGGACCAGGAATGCTCGCGCGATCTCGTCCGTTGTCAGACCTCCGAGCAGGCGCAGCGTCAGCGCTACTCGTGCCTCGGTCGAGAGGACCGGGTGGCAGGCGGTGAACATGAGGCGCAGCAGGTCGTCGCCGATGTCATCGTCGATGGCCGCATCGAAATCGGCCTCGCCGGTCTGGGACTCGAGCTCGCGACCGAGCTCTTCCTGCTTGCGCTCCAGTACCGTCCTCCGGCGCAGCTGATCGATCCAGCGCCGCTTGGCAATGGCCATGAGCCAGGCGCCCGGTTTGTCCGGGACGCCTGACTCCGGCCACTGCTCCAGCGCGGCCACCAGAGCGTCCTGCGCCAGGTCCTCCGCCAGGCCGACGTCGCCCACAATCCGCGCCAGACCAGCGATGACCCTGGCCGACTCGATCCGCCAAACCGCGTCGATCGCGCGCTGGGCTTCGGACACTAGCCGCCTGAGGGGGCAGTGACTATTGCTTCGCTGCCGCTTGAGCGCGCATGCGCTCCTCGGCTGCGCGGAGCTCGCCCGTGGGGTCGCTCGGAGCGAAATCCTCGGATTCGAATACCCGGCGGATCTCGACCTCCGTCTGGTCGAAGGGGGCGCGCTTGAGCCACTCGATCGCCTCGTCCAGTGACCTGCACTGCCACAGCCAGAAGCCGGCAACGAGCTCCTTCGTCTCGGTAAAGGGTCCGTCAATAACCGTGTGCTTGCCGCCGTTGAAGCGGACGCGGACGCCCTTCGAGCTGGCGTGCAGCCCCTCGGCCGCCAGCATCACACCGGCCTTGACCAGCTCCTCGTTGAACTTGCCCATCTCGGCGAGCATCTCCGTGCTGGGCAGCGCGCCCGACTCACTCTCCTCGTTGGCCTTGACTATCACCATGAACCGCATTGTGTCTCTCCTAGGGTTGTATTCAGAGCCGCGCTCTACTAAGACGTCGAACCAGAATCCGCTAGATCGACAGGAGTTCCGTTCAACATCACCGAGCGGCTGAAAGACACCAGCGCCAGCAGCGCTTGCATCGTGAAGCAGCCATGCTCGGCATTGCGCAGCAGCTGCCGGATGCGATCCGCCGGCTCATCCGATTCGAGCTCCAGCCTGGTCTCGAAGCCCAGGCACGTAGCCTGCACGGTGCCCTGCAGCACCGAGCCCTCGCTCTTGTTGCGCATTTTGACGTGGCAGCGCGCCTTCTTCACGTCGATCTTCATCATGTGCCCGTACCGGGCAATCTGGGTCAGCAGTCAGAAGCCGACGGCTGCCGTGAAGTAGCCCAGCGGCGAAGGGGCGGTGTGCTCGCCACCAACCCGCTCGGACTCGTCGCAGTACACCTCGAAGCCCTGCACCCGAGCCATCTTGCGCATGCGCTCCAGCGATTCGACCTCGGCTTCGATCTCGTTCTCTCGATAGGTGACGTTGGGATCGAGAGCGGCAGGCGGATTGGTCATATCAGGAAGTTTCATAGGCGGCTATCTTAGGCAATTCTTAGGTCCGCCTCAGGCAGCTCAGGGGTAACGGTCCCTAGACTCACTGGTGATGACCCGAACTCTGTTGCAGACTTTTGTCCTGCCGGCCGGTCTGCTGGTGGCGCTCGCCGCCTGTGGCAGCTTACCTGAAGCGGCTCCCAGCAGCGCTCCAGCCCTGCCGAGCGCTCCGGCGAGCCCTTCCACCCCAGCGGCGGCCAGCAGCGTCCCGGACAGCGCTTCCGCGGCAGCCTCGACCCCGGCCAGTGCGGCGTCAGCAGCGGCCAGCCTCAGCGCCAGCGGGTCTGGCGGAGCCGTGAAGCTCATCCTGGAGCCCAACAGCACGGAGATAGACGTCCAGATGCGTGAGCTGCTGGCCGGCAACGCGGCTCAGACCGACGCCGTCGAGACCACCAAGACCGTGAGCGGCGCGATCCTGATGGACGGCACGAATGCGGTGCTGACCGGCTCCAAGCTGACCATGGACCTGACCACCCTCCAGAGCGACCGCCAGATCCGCGACAACTTCATCAAGCGGGCGACGCTCGAGACCAACAAGTTCCCCACCATGGACTTTGTGCCCAAGCAGGTGCAGGGCTTGAATGGCCCGCTGCCCAGCTCGGGACAGGCCACGTTCAAGCTCCTGGGCGACGCCACCATAAAAGGCGTCACCAAGCCGATCAGCTGGGACGTGACCGCTACGTTTACGCAGCAGGCCGTCCAGGGCCAGGCCACCGCGTCGTTCAAGCTGAGCGACTTCGGCATGACCCCACCCAAGGCCGGACCGGTGATCTCGGTCGATGACACGGGCAGGCTGACGGTGAAGTTCCAGGCGACGCGGGCAGCCGCTTAGCTTTCTGTCCGGCTGGCGGACTCTCCGGCCGTGCCAGGGCGCGGGTTGCCTGGATATTTATATCGTAACGCCATGCAGATGCCTGACTACACTTTCTCCATGCTTCGCGCGGGCCTGGTCGGCGCCACCGGCATCGTTGGCCAGCAGTTCATCGCCGCGCTGCGGGACCATCCCTGGTTCGAGCTGACGCAGCTGGCGGCTTCCGAGCGCTCGGCTGGCAAGACCTATCGCGAGGCGCTCACCGACGCCACCTCTGGCGCCTACCGGTGGTACTGTGCCGAGCCCGCTTCGCCCCAGGTGCTCGAGATGGACATGCGAGCCACGGACGACCTCGATCTCGGAGCCTTGGATGTGGTCTTCACGGCGATCGAGTCGGACGAGGCGCGAAAGCTGGAGCCGCGGCTGGCCGAACACGTGCCCGTCATCTCAACAGCGGCCGCCTTCCGCATGGAACCAGACGTGCCGATCTTCGTCTCGACTGTCAACGCACAGCACGCCAAGCTCATCGACCAGCAGCGCAAGAACCGCGGCTGGAAGGGCTTCATCACTCCCCAGCCGAACTGCACCACTATCGGCCTGGCCACCACCCTCAAGCCGGTGTACGACCGCTGGGGCCTGAACCTGGTGCTTATGACCTCCATGCAGGCGCTGTCCGGCGCCGGCCGCACCGGCGGCGTGCTGGGCCTGGACATCCTCGACAACGTCGTGCCGTACATCCCCAACGAGGAGGAGAAGGTCCAGCAGGAGACCCAAAAGGTGCTCGGGGCCTACGCGGACGGCGAGTTCATAGCGCCAGCTGAGTTCCCGGTCAGCTGCACTTGCACCCGTGTAAACGTCATGGACGGCCACACCGAGGCGGTGTTCGTGTCCACCCGCGACAAGGCCAATGCCGAAGACGTGAAAGCGGCCTTTCGCGAGTACCGCTCCGGGCTGGAAGAACTGGGCCTGCCCTCGGCGCCCTGCCAGCTCATTGTCGTCTCCGACGACCCCTATCGGCCGCAGCCGCGCCTTGACCGCGACACCCACGGCGGCATGGCGACCACGGTTGGCCGCGTGCGTGACGACCATGCCCTGCCCAACGGTCTCAAATGGGTGCTCGTGTCCCACAACACCAAGATGGGCGCGGCCAAGGGCGCCGTTCTGGTGGGCGAATTGCTGGCCAAGCAAGGCTACATAGGCTGAGGCCACAGACCCGCGCGGCCATTGAGGCTGCCCGCGCCGCGCTGCCCCTGCTGCACGATCGCCGAGCAGCGGACCAACGGGAAGCGCGGAAGCACCTCGATTACTCGACCGGGACTGATAAGGCGGTCGAGCTGCTGCTGATCGAGCGACTGAGCGCGGCCTTTCCGGACTATGGCTTCCTAGGCGAGGAGACCGGCCTCAGCGGTAATCGCGACTCGTTCTGGGTGCTGGACCCCATCTGCGGCACGATCAACTACGCCATCGGCTTGCCCATCTACAACGTGAACGTGGCGCTGGTCGAAGCTGGCCAGGTCAGCTGCGGCGTCCTCTTGGAACCGGTTGCCGGCCAGCTCTACTGGGCCGAACGCGGCGCGGGGTCCTACGCGGAGTCCGGCGCGGACGGCGAGCCTACGGATACCCGACGTCTGCAGGTATCCGAGCGCTCGGCCACTATCAGCGTCGATTACGGCCACCGCACCGCCAGCGGTGAGGTCGACGTCATGCTGCGCCTGATGAGCCGCGTGCTGAAGGAGCGCCTGTGGAACGTGCGGGTGCTGGCGGCCAGCCTGGTGCTGGCGTACCTGGCCAGCGGCCGGTTGGCGGCCCACGTAGTGGAGTCCATCAACCCCTGGGACATGTGCGCCGGGGCGCTCATCGCCGAGGAGGCAGGGGCCATCGTGAGCGACTTCCAGGGCCAGCCCTGGCGCTACGACTCCAGCCAGCTCGTCTGCGCGGCCAGCCCGGCCATTCACGCCAGGCTGCTGGAGCTGCTGACTACTTCGGAATGATCAGCTTCTGACCGACCTGCAAGGTGGCGTTGGTGGTCATCTTGTTGGCGTCGGCAATGGATTGGGTGCTGATGTTGAACTTGCGGGCGATGGCGCCCAGCGTGTCGCCTGTCTGGACGGTGTAGCTGTCTCCCGTCAGCACCGCCGCGCTGGCCGAGGGCTTGGAACTGGCGGCGGTCGAGGTCCGGGCGGTCGCTTGCGCCGAGGCTGAGGCCGCGGCGGACGGCGCTAGACTGCTCGCCGCCCCCGGAGCTGCGCTCGGGCTGGCCGCCGCCGATGCGCCGATCTGGGAACCACCCAGGGCGCCACTGGGCCGGCTGCTGGCCACCGGCGTGCGCGACGCCGTCGGGTTAATCGAGTTCACGATTTGGCCCACCTGCTCCAGCTGCTGAATGGGCAGGACGCGTGAGATCGGAAAGTTGACGAGCGTGAAATAGAACACGCCCAGCGTCAGGAAGCAGACGAAGAAGATGGCCACCCGCGAGATGTTCTGGTCGATCTGCATCTGTTCAAACGCAGGCTGATCGACGTGCGCGTAGGGGATGCTGTCCGGCTGGTCCATCCGAGGCGGAATCTTAGCTGCCTTGGGCCGTTTCACCAACTAGAACAGGTGTGCTACACTGGCCAGGCTATGCCGGCTGCCACTCACCAGAGCCAGCCGCGAGCTCGCCGGAACGAGCGTTGGCTGGCCGACATCTGGCAGCGCCAGTCGTTCGGGCGTCACAGCCTGCTTACCACTTCAGGGCTGAGCTTCAAGGTGGTCTTTCCGGGCCTGTGCACCGGCCAGGCGGGACCTGATTTCCGCGACGCCATCTTGGCCCTCAACGACGGCTCGCTGCTGCGCGGGGACGTTGAGCTGCACCTGGACAGCAGCGGGTGGCGTCAGCATGGGCACGACCGCGACGCGGCCTACGATCGCGTGCTCCTGCACGTCGTCCTGCAAGACGACGAGCCCGTCCGAAACTCGAGCGGCGATCCCATCCTAACGCTGGAGCTGGCCGGCCGGTTGGGCCCGCGCCGAACGCCAGCCGCGCCACCGCGGGCGCTGCACGAGCCAACGCCTCAGCTCAGCTATGTGGTCGCGCCTTGCCGGAACGTCCTGCCGCGCCTTGGGGCGGAAGCGGTGGGAGCCAATCTCACCCAGCTCGGGCTGGAGCGCTTCCAGGCCAAGCAGGCCGCCTTCGAAGGCGAGCTGGCGGAGTTCCAGCCGGACCAGGCGCTGTACGCCGGCTTGCTGGAGGCGCTGGGCTACAGTCGCAACCGGGTGCCCTTTCGGCAGCTGGCTGCTGAGGTGCCGCTCTCCGCGCTGACGGGCGCCCGCACGGCGGCCGACATCGAGCACCTGCTCTTGGCCCGCGCCCGTGTCTGGCACATCGCTGGCGTCCGGCCGGATAACCTGCCGGAGCGCCGCGTCCGGCAGTTCGCCGCCGTGCTCGAGCGCTTGCAGCCCAAGGGCGTTCTCGACGAGCTGCTGGCGCCCTTACTCGATGCCGGCGAAGCCCCGGCGGACAAGGCCTCCGCGCGGCTTAGGCAGGCCTGGCAGGAGCAGCTGGCCGAGCTGGGGCCGCAGCGGACCGATGCGATTGCCATCAACGTGCTGCTGCCGTTTACCGCCGCCTATGGCCACGCCACCTGCCAGTTCACGCTCTCGGAGCTGGCGGTGCAGGCCTTTTTGGCCTACCCCTCCGAAGGCGCCAACCAGGTCACCGCCTATATGCGGCGCGACGTCTTGGGCCCGCTAAGTGGCGCCGCCCGCGGCGCTGCCAGCGAGCAGGGACTGCTTCAGGTCTGGGACCGCTGGTGCCACGAGAAGGTGTGCGCCGTCTGTCCCCTGGGTTCCAGGACCCAAAATCCGGTATCCTCCGCGCATGAAGGTCCTCGATCGGCCGGCTGATACCCAGCTAGCCTCCGCCGAGGACACTCGCGGCACCGTCTACTACGCGCCCGCAGCCGGCATCGAACGCTTCACACGCGTGATGTCAGGCTTGCGGCTCAATGCGCGGCCCATCGATTCCCCGGCACTGGTGGACATCAAGTCCCCTCAGATCTACCTGCTGGACGTCGCGACGCTTGCGGAGCCGCACCTGCGGCGGATCATCGAGCACCTCCACGGCGACCTGTCGGCGGTGATTGCCCTGGGCCAGGGCTCCGTGCCAGAGTGGGTGTTCGCGCTGCTGGAGGAGCCAGTCAGCCCTGACGGTATGAAGGTAGCCCTGCGCAATGCGCTTCGTAACATCGCGCTGCACGAGCGCGCACGCAAGGCCGAGCAGGACCTGGACCGCCGCGAATCGCAGATCGCCGAGCTGCACCACGTCGGCGTGTCGCTGGCCGCGGTCAAGGACGCCGATGCCCTGCAGGACCTCATCCTGGCTAAGGCACTGACCATCACCTCAGCTGACGCCGGCAGCTTGTACCTGGTGGTCGAGGACGATCAGCTGGCGGTCGACGACACCGGGCAGCCGCTGCTTGACGCCGACAACAAACCGATCATGACCCGGGCTAAGGTCCTAGCCTTCAACAAATCCCAGAACTTCTCCAACCCGACCGACTTCAAAGCCTTCCGCATGCCGCTCAATGCCGGCATCGCTGGCTATGTGGCCACGACCGGCGCTGTCATCCAGCACCCGGATATCTATGACCTGGCGCCGGACAGTCCGTACAGCTTCAACCCAGACTTCGACCGCCGCACCGGCTATCGCTCCAAGTCGATGCTGGCCGTACCAATGTTCAACTCGCACGACCAGGTCGTCGGTGTCATCCAGCTCATCAACCGCAAATACCGGCGCGACGTCAAGCTCACTGCCCACAACGTTGACCGCGAGGTCCTGCCCTTCTCACTCGAAGATCGCGACCTGACCCTGTCGTTCGCCAGTCAGGCTGGCGTAGCGCTCGACAACCGACGGCTCATCGAGAGCATCCAAACGCTGTTCGAGGGCTTCGTCACGGCGTCGGTGCACGCCATTGAATCGCGCGATCCCACCACCTCCGGCCACTCCGAGCGCGTAGCGACGCTGACCGTCGGCCTGGCCGAGGTCGTCAACGAGGCCGGCGCTGGAGATCTGGCGGCCGTGCACTTCGACGAGGAGGCTGTGCGCGAGATCCGCTATGCCTCGCTGCTGCACGACTTCGGCAAAGTCGGCGTGCGCGAGCAGGTACTCATCAAGGCCAAGAAGCTGTACGACTGGCAGCTCGAAGAGATCCGCGGCCGCTTCAGCGTGGCTCGCGCCGCGTTGGAGTCGAGCTTCCTGCGGCGCAAGCTGGACTACCTATTGGCCCGTGGGACGGTCGGCGCCGAGGCCGCTTTTGCGCGCATCGACGCCGAGTTTGAGCGCGCTCTGACCGAGCTTCAGGCATCCTTCCAGCTGGTCCGGCAGACGAACGAGCCGGTGGTCGTCGCCGGCTCCGGCAAACATGACGTGGGCAGCCTGTCCGCGCTCACCTACCGCGCTCTGAACGGCGATGAGGAGCCGCTGGTCGAGCCCATCGAGCTGCGCAAGCTGACTATCGAAAAGGGCAGCCTCGATGACGTGGAACGGCTGGAGATTGAGTCCCACGTGACCCACACCTATAAGTTCCTCACCAAGATTCCCTGGACTTATGACCTGCGGCTGGTGCCCGAGATCGCTTGGGCACATCACGAGAAGCTCGACGGCAGCGGCTATCCCAACCGCCTCACGGCGGACCAGATCCCGCTGCAGTCCAAGATGATGGCCATCTCCGATATCTTCGACGCGCTCACCGCCTGGGATCGGCCCTACAAGAGAGCGGTGCGGGCCGTCGAAGCACTCAACATCTTGAGCTCGGAGGCGAGCACGGGGCATATCGACCAGCGCCTGCTGGACGTGTTCGTCGAGACGGGGGTCTACAAGCTTACAGGTCGGGCCTGAGCCGGGCGGCAAAGCTCGCCGTCCGCGGGACCTAGACCTCTCTGTGGAGGATGTCGATCTGCTGGCTGCCCGGCACGAAGGTCGCTTCGGCCTTAGCAATCAGCCGCTGCCACATCTCGTCTGAGCTCTGCTTCTGCTGTTCTTCTTGCAGCTCGGTCCGGCTCTCGTACTTGACCTCGACCATGAACTTCCCGGTCTGTGGGTCGAGCGGCCGGTAGGTGACAGGCACCTTGTAGCCCTGCTTTTGGTTGTACTGCCGCACCAGCCGTGACACGTTGAGGAAGTCCTCGATCTTGTCCGGTTTGACCCGGAAGACCACGACCATGCTGTACAAGACGGCTTGATTCTAGCTATTCAAGGGCAGCAGCAAGTGATCGTCACGCCCGATTGGCAAGCGCTTGCCAGACACCGGCTCGTACATCCCAATCTCCAGCTGCGCGCCGGCGGGCGCTGAGCTGGGCAGCGCCAGCTCATAGCGGTCCTCGATCACCTGGTTGGGCACCCAGAAGGTAGTCGGCATGCCTCCGGCCTGCGGAAAATCGTCCTTCTGGACGATGACCTGGCTGCGCTCGTCGAGCATGTGCACGAACACCTTGTAGCTGGCGCTCGTGGGGGTCCGATCCCGCCACACCAGCGTCAGCCGCAGCGGCCTCCCCGGCTCCAGCGAATAGCCGCTGAGGGTCGCGAAGTCTCCTACCGGCACGTCCAACTGGTGCTGGACGGCCGGCGCATCGAACTGCCGCCGCGGTTCGCTTATGGTCACGTCGCCCAGCTTCACGTCGCCGATTGCCACGGCGGCGGTCCCCGACCGGGTCGCCGGTGGAACGCTCAACTGCCGGCGATCTTCGAGGATTCCGGGCGGCCACTGCGCCGCCGGCAGCAGGTCGGTGAGCCCGCTTTCCTGCCAGCCTGCGCCACCTTGAATGCTCAGTTGTGGCACATCCCTCAGGGCGCCAGTCACACGCCAGAACAGGTCCACCGTCAGGCGGTCCCCGGCGCGCACGTTCGCTTGCGGCAGCTCGTAGCCAATGAGCTCCAGGCCGGGCGCGAGCTGGCGCGCCATGGCGTGCGGCGGCCGCCAGTCTGGTGCTGGCCCGCTGCCCGGCTGCACCTGGATCGTGCCCAGCGCGATCTGCGTCCCGGCGGCTGCGCCGGAGGCGTCGCGCACTTCGAGCTGCTGGCCGCTGGAAGCTGAGTAGAGACCGAACAGCAGCCTCATCGTCAGCGGCGGCGCATCGGCCGGCAGCTCCAACGTCTGGTCGTTGATCGCCGCATCACCTGGCTGCCAGTCCTCGGCGTAGTAGCCCAGGCTGTCCGCCTGAGCCCACACGTGGCCCTGACCGTCCACCAGGTGCAGGAAGGCCCGGACGTCAGGTGTGCCCTGCCGCAGTGCGTGCCAGTACTCCTGCACGTGCAGCGCCTGCCCGGCTCGTGCGCTCGGCGGGAAGGCAGCCCCATCCAGCCGCGCCAGCCCGCCCAGCTCCGCCTGGATCCGCGCGGGCGGCTCAGGAGCCATCGGGCTCCCGTGGTAGATGCGGTAGGCTACGCCGCCCTCGGGGTCGCGGCCCTCAGCCATTATCTGATTCGGCGAGAACAGCCGCGCCAGGTCAAGGAACGGCGGCTGGTAGCGCGCCGTGAACACGTACCGCTGATCTTGACCTGGCGGCGGGAAGGCCATGCTCTCGCGGCCGTTGAACCAGCGGACATCCTCGAATTTGTGAGGCGCCAGGTACAGCACCGTCGGATGCCCCGGGTACTCGGACGAGAACAGCACGGGCTCATGGCCCGGCGACTGCTCGAGGTAGGCCGCCACGTCGGCGGCGTCCGCGTGCATGCCGTAATAGGCGTCGGAGCTGCGCGCCCACTGCTGGAAATAGCGGTAGCCAGTCTCCGCGCCTTCCGTGGCCAGGAGCACTCCGGCCAGCGGAAGCAGCCAGCGCCAACGCTCGACGAGCCAGCTCAAGGCCAGGGCCGGCAGCACGAAGACCGCCGGCATGATCCCGATCGTCCTCAGGAAGTGGGGCGCCTCGCCGGAAAGGAACCCCGGCAGCAGCATGATGACCAGCCACAGCAGCACGAAGGCGTGCGGGCTGGGCAGCGTGCGATCGCGGCGGAGCTGCCGCAGCCAGCTCGCGGTCCCAACGACCGCCAGCACGATGCCGCCGTAGAACAGCGCCGAAATCGGCCAGTCGAACACCGGCTGGCCGCCGATGTTGTACTTCCAGGCCGGATCGCCCTCTATCGAGAACATGCCCAGGGTCCTGAGCACGGCCGGGCCCACGCCACCCGCCTGCGCCGCCCCCGTGAACGGCTGGGGGTTGAGCAGGTTCACTTGCAGCGACCGCCCGAAGAATTCCTCCGGATGGCGAGCGGCATACAGCCCCAGCGGCACGCACACGGCCAGACCGAGGCCGGCCACGACGAGCATGCGCGTCCATTGCTTGGCCAGGAACGCCGGGCTCACCGCCAGCTGCCACAGGACCAGCGCCGCCAGCAGCAGCGGCAGCGCTCTGGAGGCGGTGTAGGTATACATCGTCGCACCGAGGAACAGGCCGGCCAGCACCGCGTCGGGCCAGCGCCGCTGGGTCAAGGTCCGCCAGAAGAAGAGCAGGCACAGCGTCTCGAACAGCGGCTGGGAGATGGCCCGCAGGCCGAGCCGGCTCTCGAACATCTGCCAGAAGGAGAAGCCCATGATGGCCGCGCCCAACAGCGCCACCCGCCGCCCGAACAAGGCCCGGAACAGGAACCAGGCCGCCACCACACCGGCTGTGCCTACGCACGCCTGCGCCGCGCGAGCACCCAATCGGGTCGCTCCCAGCGCCAGAATACTGAGCGACTCCAGGTAGATCATCAGCGGCTCGCGTGAGCCCGACTGCGGGAAGAAGATAGGGTGCTGGCCCTTGGTCCAGACCTCCAGCGCCGCCACCGCGTCCAGCCCCTCGTCGTGATGGAAGCCCAGCGGCAGCGCGTCCAAGCGGTAGAAGCGCAAGAACGCCGCCCCCGCAAAAACGAGGGCTAAGAGCGCCGTGTAGCGCCAGTCGGCTCGCGTTGGCGCCGGCGCCTTACCCGGCGCGCTTCAGGCGCTGCGTGATCTCGCGCACGAGGTCGCGCGCCCGAGCGGACGACTCGCTGTAGATCTGGCGCAGCTGGTTCTCCGGCATCTTGCGGCCGGTTTCGTAGTACCACAGCGCGGCGCGGCCGGTGGCGACCGTGCCGGCGTAGGCGATGACCGCCTTCGGCACCACCCCGAAACCAGCCGGCAGGAAGCCGACCAGCTCGCGGGCCAGGGTCCGCCAGCCAAACGCGGCCCCAACGATCGGCACCAGCTCGAGCAGCCGGCCGCGATCGAGGCTCAAGCCGTACAGCGTGGCCAGCCGCAGCAGCAGGATGGCCTGGTTTTTGGTCAGCAACAGGGTGTCGGCTACGGCGCTCACCGGCCCCAGGATGAGGCTGGCCTGCGGAATGGCCGAGACCACCGCCACCTCGGCGTTGACACGGGCCACGCGCTGGATCTCGCGCTCCGCCACGGCCGGCCGAAAGCTGGCAAAGGTGCGCCCCAGCGCCAGCGCCAGATCCGGCACGCGCTGCAGCACGGCAGGCACCAACTCCTGGCGCACATTCTCGCTCGACGCCGCCGAGATGAGCACCGCGCCCGCCGTTTCCTCCACCGAATTCTGAATTCTGAATTCCGAATTCTGAATTCCCGCCAGCAGGTCGGCCTTATTGCCGACGCTCAGGAAAGCCGGCGCATGGCCCCGCAGCAGCCCGAAGCTGTCGTCCAAATAGGGATCGGTGACGTCCTGCAGCCACAGCACCAGGTCGGCCTGGTAGGCCGTCTGGAGGGCCGCCGGGGAGAGCGGCGCCTCCAGCTCCAGCAGCCGGCGAATGCCGAACGGCTCCAGCAGCCCGCCGAACGTGCCCGAGGCCAGCGATCTGATGAGCGTCGTCTTGCCCGCGCCGGGCGCACCCACGACCGCAATCTCGAAGTGCTGCTCGGCCTCAGCCGCGATCTCGTCCGTCCGCACCTGGCGCAGCACCTCGACGAAATCGGTCAGCGCGCCGGTGCCACGGCGAAGGAGGCTCACGGCAACCAGCATACAGTGGATAGGTGCACCTCCCGTCCTGGCAGCGCAACCTGTACGCGCTGACCCTGGCCAGCTTCCTGATGTTCATGGCCTTCGGTTTCGTCTTCCCATTCCTGCCGCTGTTCATCGCCGAGCTGGGCGTGGGCGACTTGAACCAGGTCGAGATCTGGTCGGGGGTCACGTCCTTCGGTCAGGCCGTCGTGCTGTCGCTGTTTTCGCCCATCTGGGGCGCCATTGCCGACCGTCATGGCCGCCGGCTCATGGTGCTGCGTGTGGCCTTCGCGGGCGGGCTCATCCTCGGCTTGATGGGCCTCAGCCAGAACATCTGGCAGTTCTTCGGGCTTCGCCTCATCCAGGGGGCGCTCACCGGTATCATCGCCGCCTCCAGCGCGCTGGCCAGCTCGTTCGCCCCCCGCGAGCGGCTGGGCTACGCCATGGGCCTCATCCAGATGTCGCTATTCGCCGGCAGCGCCGTCGGCCCGCTGCTCGGTGGAGTCGTAGCCGACCATCTTGGCTATCGGGCCAGCTTCGCTGTGACCGCCGTGCTGATGCTGGCCGCCGGGGTGACCACGATGCTGTTCGTGCACGAGGAGTTCGTGCCGCCGCCGCCGGGCGAGGGCAGCAAAGGCCTGGCCGGCTTGATTGAGGACGTCCGCATCAGGGGCCGCGATCGCCAGCTGATTGTCATGATGCTGGTCGTCTTCTCGATCCAGTACGGCGCGAACGTCGTCCTGCCCATCCTGCCGCTGTTCGTCCAGCAGCTCGACGCCGGTGAGTCGGCCGCCACCATGACCGGCGTCATCTACACCGTGGCCGGAGTGGTAGCCTCGTTCAGCTCGGTGGCCTTGGGCCGGCTGGGCGACCGTATCGGTCATCGCCCGGTGCTCATCATCATGGCGCTTGGCGCCGGGCTGTTCTACATCCCACAGGCGTTCGTGGGGGGCGTCGTCCAGCTGATCGTGCTGCGCGGCCTGCTCGGCTTCTTCGATGGCGGGCTGCTGCCAGCCGCCAACGCGCTGATCTCCGCCGGCACCCACGAGGAGGGCCGCGGCAGCCACGGCACGACCTACGGCCTGGTGTACTTGGCCACCGGCATGGGGTTCGGCCTGGGGCCGCTTTCGGGCGGCTTCATCGCCGCCGCGC
>DATGVV010000364.1:0-3174 GCA_035299885.1 Chloroflexota bacterium
GGCCGTAGATGGAATCGTTGGCGATACTCAGGCCACCGGCTGGCGTGTTCGTGCCGGTGGCCCCGGCGCGGATATACCAGTTGCCGCCCCCAGGCGCCGTATTGGAGATGCCCAGGCCGGCCAAGCCGTTGGGCGCGGAATCAGCGTAGCTGACCTGCACCTTGCTGTTGGGCGCGTTGGTGCCAATGCCGATCCCGCCCCAGCTGGTGATGGCCAGGGCGTACTGCGAGTCGTTGGCGATGCTCAGACCGCCGGCCGGGGTATTGGTGCCGGTAGCCCCGGCACGGAAGTACCAGTTGCCGCCACCGGCGGCCGAGTTGGACAGCTCTAACCCGGCCAGCCCGTCCGGCGACGTGTCGCCGTTGGAAACGTGCAGCTGGCCGACGGGCGCGGTTGTGCCGACGCCAACTTTGACGCCGGGCTGGAACGTGACGTTCCCGAGGCTTGCGGGAAAGTTGTTGCAACTGCAATCAGCCATTGGTGTTCTCTCCTGTCTCTGTGTCGATTTGTTCCCGCGGTCGGGTAGGGAGGGTCAGGACGAAACGCTCACCATCCAGCGGGCTGATGTCGATCGCCAGAGGCACATAGACGCGCAGGGCGGCGAGCAGATCAGCTGTGGTCACGACGAGGCCGCTGACCACCAGCGGCGGCAGCACGAGGCCGGGCTGCGTGGCCGGTGCGTCGCCGTTTAGCCCGTCAGGGCTTGCCTGCGCAACTAGGCCGGTGAGGTCCCGTTGCTGCCGAGTATCTTCTGCCGTCCTGCTCATGTCGTCTCTTGCCTGCGACCTGTTGGCCATATCTGCAGTCTGGAGCTAGGGCCACGCCGCCGCATCCACGAAATCACTGATCTTTGGGTCGGGCTCGCGAAGTTCAGTGCTTTCCCTGACGAAAACGGTGCAATGCGGTGATTACATGCAAGCCAACCGCAAATGCCGTAGGATGCTCATGCCTGCCAGCTCGATCTAGGGGCGATGTACCTGTGCTGGCTCTTCGCGGTGGAAGAGGCCGCGAACGCCATCGGTGCCACCTTCGATAAGTTCGAGTGCTACCGCCTGGTCAAAGGTCGGCCGTATCTGCCACCGGGGCGAGCCTGCCAGCTTTTGATGAGCTGGCGGTGGCCATCTCCGTTGCCGGCATGCGGATGCGTCTCCGGGTGCACTGGTTCGATGGCAGCGGAGGGGTGCGAGACTTCGACACCTTCGATCAGCTGCTGCTCCAGGGCAGGTGGTTCGTGATCGCCGGCGGGGCCGAGCAGGTGCTCCAACCTGGTCAGGTGTATGGCCATTACTTGCTTGCCCGGCAGATCAGCGGACCGGAGATCGTCGTCGTGGACAGCTACCGGTTGTACGACGGCGGAAGCGACCGTTACAGCCTGGCCCAGTTCCACGAGGCCATGCGCGACAACTTCGATCCCGTGCGGGGCGCTCTCGCGTTCAGTTTCAGCGGGCCCCATGCTTAAGGAATGGAAATCATGCAAAATTACAAGGCCAGCACGGAGCTGGGCGAAGCCACGCTGCAGTCGCTGAAAGAGGACCTCAGCGCCGCTTAGCCGGTGAACGAGGTGGGATGCGCCCCGCGCGGACTCCCGCCGGGCGCGCCGTTCCCGCCGTTCAACGCCACGATCAGTCCCAACCGCTCGGCCCTGAGCACCGCCTGCGTGCGGTTGCTCACCCGCAGCTTCTGGAAGATGTGCCGGGTGTGGTACTCGACCGTTTTGGGAGACAGGTACAGGAGCAGGCCGATGCGGCGGTTGGTCTCGCCCGCGGCCAGCTGCTGCAGCACGTCCATCTCACGGTGCGTCAGCGCTTCGAACTCTTCGGGAGGCTCACCGCCGGAGAACCGCCGGGCTCGTCTTTCGCTTTCCATGCCATGACTCCTGGCCCATGTGACGGCCCCCTCCCGGCCTCGCTTCTACCTAGCGTCGGTATACCCCATTTGACGGTAGGGCACAATAGGAAAATCCCTAGTGTTTTTGTGAACGAGCCGGATCCCGGTGCAGAGGTGTTGGGCGCCGGCTAAGAAACCAGCTGCAGGTCCGTTTGGGCGAAATCATTGCCCAGGCAGAGCAGCGGCTCGCCGGCAAGTAACACGGTGGCGTAGGTCATGCAGTCGCCTAGGTTGAGGCCAGCCGGATGCCGCCCTTTGCCGTAGCGCAGGAAAGCGTCGAGCGCGGCGCTCCAGTGCGCAGGCCCAAACGGAATGACGGTCATCCCGCGCTCTTCTACGAATCGGGCAAGCAGGGTCTTGCTGAGAACGCCCATCTTGCCACCGAGGACGAGGCCGGCTTCCACCAGCGTGGGCGCTCCAACACCAAGTGCGGGCGAGGCCTGCAAGTGGGCCTCAATTGCCTCGAAGCCCGGTTCTCCGATCAAGGCAGCAATGATGGCTGACGTGTCGACGATCACACGCCGTCAGGCCCGATGCCGAGGATCTCCTCCCGCTCAGCCTTGGAAATGCTTTTTCCGCGGACCTCCGGCGGTACATGTGGCCAGATCTCCTCCTCGAGAAACTGTCGCAAGCTGCGCCCCGGTTTCTTGGGATGCAGCATCTGCAAGCGCCGTTTCCGCTCCTGCAGCGCGACACGCACCGCCCGCGTCTTGGACTCGCCGGCCAGCGCCGCCACCTCAGCCGCGAGCTGCTCCGTCTCGGGGTCCTTGATGTTGAGCGCCATGGTGGAATTCTAGCTAAATGGTGGAATCTTCTGCCGGCCGCCATGCCGTGCCAGTTCCCGGGCCCCGACTCGGGCCACCATTGCCAGGATTGAAGCCGGCCACGAGGCCTTGGCTTTCGGCGATGCGTATAGCCGCGGTGCTCGGCTTCCATCGCTGAACCATCGTCGGTAGAGCGCGCGCGCATCTTGATGCTATGGTGAGTGCATGCGTACGACGGTCACCTTGGACGAAGATGTAGCCGCTGTGGTTCAAGCAAAGCGCCGGCAAGAAGGCCTGGGCGTGAGCGAAGCCGTGAACCGCCTGATACGCGCCGGCTTGGCAAAGCCCGACAAACCCACGGCCTACGTCCACCGCACCTTCGACGTCGGATTGAAGGTGGACGTCAGCAACATCGGCAGCGTGCTCGAGCTCCTGGACGACGCCTAGTTGTGCTCCTCGACGCCAACCTGTTGCTGTACGCAGTCGATGCCGTGAGCCCTCACAATGACGCGGCCGCGTCCTG
>DATGVV010000365.1:0-1512 GCA_035299885.1 Chloroflexota bacterium
CTGCACCTCCACGAATGGGATCAGCACGCCAGCGCGGAGAGCAACCTGCTTCGGCTGGCCATGTCGGCCGGAGGCATCCTGCTGGAAGACGCCAGCGGCATCTTGCGGGAAGAGCTGCCCGAGACCGGTGGTTACGCCAAGATCCTGGCGGCCATCGGTTGCGGTCGCAGCCGTTATTCGGAGATTGCTGGGCTGGCCGAGCAGCGGGTCGATCAGCCTCTCGACGTGCTCACCCGCACCGCCTTCGTCCGGCGGGCCGTGCCGGTCGGCGCGCCCAAAGCCGCCACGCCGCTGTACGAGCTCGCCGACGTGTACCTGGCCTTCTGGTTCGGCGTGCTCTATTCCGAGATCCCGCAGATCGAGGCCGGCCAGGGCCGGCAGGTCCTCAAACGCGTCCAGCCCCGGATAGAAACGCACCTGGGCCGCGTATTCGAGCAGGCCGCGCGCGACCACGCCTGCCGCCTGGTCGATAAGGATCAGCTGCCGTCCGATCTGGTCGTCGGCCGCTGGTGGTCATCGCGCGGTCCGTCCTGCGAAGTGGACGTACTGGGGCTGCTGGGATCACGGAGCTACCTGCTGGGCGAAGCCAAATGGCAGAGCCAGCCGCTCGCCAATCGAGACCTTGAAGCCCTCCGGCGGAAGGTCACCTACGTGCCCAAGCCGGTCGATGAGCCTGTCTACGCTCTATGGGGCCGGGGCGGCGCTGATCCCGAAGTCAAGCGTAGCGGAGCCTTGGTCTTCAGCCTCGAAGCCATGCTCGACTGAGCCAGCCTACTTGATGGTGATCAGGTCCGTCTTGGTCAGAGTCACCATCTTGTCGGCTAGCGGCTTATTGTCAGGGTTGGCAAAGCCCGGCTGATTCAACAGCTGCCATTCTGCTAGCGTCGTTGCCACCGGGGTTGGGCTCGAAATGCCGTCTACGGCCACCGCCACTGTGTAACTCAGCGCGTTGGCGTGGAAACTGGTATAGAGCACGGCGCCGTTGGCGTAAGTACCGGTCACCACCAGCGTCTGAGCTCCCGTTTTCTTGAGGATGGCGTCGAGGTCGCTTCCGATGAACTTGTCGGCCCGTGCCGATACCGTTTGCTCACCCGGGGCAGGAGCGACCTCAGCCATCGTGGGCGAGTTCGTATTCGGACCGCTCGGGAATGTGGAGTGGACCACCGGCATTTTGCCCTCGCGCGCCTTTTTAAGGAACGCTGCGACTGTCGGCAGGCTGGCCACACAGGCGGGCGTCGGCTGGCAGACCGCGTTGTTGAAGTCCAGCGATAGGAAGGCCGAGGTCTTGGCGTCGACTGATACGGGCACCGGAGCCGGAATGGGCGGTAGCGCTGTAGCCGCGCTGGAAGCGGCTGGAGCCGCAGATGCTGCCGGCTTGGCTGAAGCTGCAGCGCTAGCTGCTGCGCCGCTCGCGACCGGTTTGGCCGAGGCCGAGGCGGCCGCCGAAGCCGCCGGCTTCGCCGACGCCGCCGCCGAGGCCGCCACGCTGGCCGCAGAGGACGCGGCCGCCGG
>DATGVV010000366.1:0-2608 GCA_035299885.1 Chloroflexota bacterium
TGAATTCTGTCTTCTGAATTCTTAGCCGTGGGCTTCCTCGATGGTATCCGCGTCGTCAGCTTCACCACGAGCGTCGCTGGGCCCAACGCGGCGCGCGTGCTGGCCGCCTGCGGGGCAGAGGTCATCAAGATCGAGTCGCACCACGGCGGGCTCGACAACTTCCGCTACTTCGGCACGACCACCGATCTGGATGTGGCGCTGCGCTTCATCGAGTCCAACCTGAACGTGCTGTCCGCGCTGATCAACCTGAAGGATCCGACCGGCATCAGGCTGGCGAAGGAGCTCATCGCCAAGTCCGACGTCGTGCTCGATAACTTCCGGCCCGAGGTCATGAACCGCTTGGGCCTCTCGCCCGACGAGCTGCACGTGCTCAAGCCGGAGCTGATCGTCGCCCGCATGCCCGGCTTCGGCCTCAGCGGGCCCAAGTACTGGTACGGAACCTGGGGCTCGACGCTCACCGCTTTCTCCGGTGTGACGGCCCTCTGGAACCACCCCGGCCAGCCTCGCCCCGTCGGAGCGCAGGGCGTCTACCCCGACTACCTGTCGGCCGCCCTGGTTCCGGCCTGCATCATTGCTGCCCTCATCCGGCGCCAGGCGACTGGCCACGGCGCCACGCTCGAGCTGGCGCAGGTAGAGGCCACCGCCTACATCCTAGGCACGAGCCTGCTGGAGGCCGCCGTCAATCAGCGCGAGCCCCAGCCTACCGGCAACGACTGGCCCTACGCCGCGCCCCACAACTGCTACCCCTGCCTCGGTCTTGACCGGTGGTGTGTCATCGCCATCGAGACGGACCAGCAGTGGCGCGCGCTGTCCGTCGCCATGGAGCGTCCCGAGCTGGCCGATGACCCGCGCTTCGCTACGCTTTCGGCCCGCCGGCAGCACCTGGCCGAGCTCGACGACATCGTCGCGGCCTGGACCGGCGAGCACGAAGCCCACAGCGTCATGCACCAGCTCCAGCACGTTGGCGTGCCGTGCGGCGTGGTCCAGAGCGGCGAGGACCTGTTCCACGACCTGCACCTGCGCGACCGCGGATTCATCGGCGGGGTGGAGCACCCCACGCTTGGCCACATCCCGCTGCCCATCGTGCCGCTGCACGTCTCCGACGGGGGCTTGGACTCGCTGCGCTGCTCGGACATGCTCGGCGCCCATACTGAGTACATCATCTGCGACCTGCTGGGTTACTCGAAAGAGCAGCTAGATGAGTGGCGCACCGCGGAAGTGCTGAATTAGGACTCGTCGTGTCATCCTGAGGAGCCGCAGCGACGAAGGACCCTCCGCCGCTGCGGAAGACGAGGAAGGTCCTTCGCTACGGCTCAGGATGACGTTAACCGGGATGGCACTCCGTGGCTAGGAGTTGCGTCCGGGCATCATCAATGCCCTTCTCCAGCTCATCGCTGAGGCCCGGCATGGCCTCGGCAATGAGCGCCCAACGCTGGATGTGCAGCACCAGCATGCGTGGCGAGAGCTGCTCCAGCCAGTTGCGCCACTCGGTCTGGGTCCAGTCCGTCTGGACAACGTCCTTCCAGGGGTCGTAGCCCTCTTTCAGCGTCCAGGGCGCTGGCTTATTGCCCATACTGCCTGCTCCTGGAGCATCAGCCGTGCCAACTTCCGGCAGGCTATTCTGGTTCCGCCCATGAACCAGGTCGGCCAGAGCGTGCGCCGCAAAGAAGACCCGCGGCTGCTGCGTGGCGAGGGCAGTTTCGCCGCCGATGTGCGCCGGCCAGGCATGACTTACGCCGCCGTACTGCGCAGCCCGCAGGCTCACGCGCGCATCGCTCGCATCGATGGCGGTCGCGCCCGCGCGGCCGAGGGTGTGGTCCACATGCTGACGTTCCAAGACGATCCGCGCCTCGATGCGCGCATCCCTATGCGCATGTCGCCCATCGAGTCCATGGCGCCCTTCCTGCAGCGGCCCATCGCCGCCGATAAGGTGCGCTACGCCGGCGAGCCGGTGGCCGTCGTCGTAGCCGGCAGCCGGGCCCAAGCCGAGGACGCCCTCGATGCAATCGAGGTCGAGTACGAGCCCCTGCCGGTGCTGATCGATGCCCGCGAGGCCGCCGAGCCCGGCGCTGCGCTGCTCTTCGACGAGAACGGCAGCAACGTGATTGCCTCTTATACCGTGGGCTATGGCGACGTCGAGCGCGGCCTGGCCGAGGCCGACGTGGTCGTCCGCTCCAGTTTCGAGGTCCACCGCCACACCGCCGTGCCGATGGAGACGCGCGGCCTGGCCGCCGAGTGGGATCCCGCGCGCGACGTGTTGACGATGTGGGGCACGGCCAAGGTGCCGTTCTTCAACCGGGGCGTCCTCGCCAAGTGGTTGGGCCTGCCCGAGCATGCCGTCCACTTCGTGCAGAGCGACGTCGGCGGTGCCTTCGGCGTGCGCGGCGAGCTGTATCCCGAGGATTACCTGATCCCGCTGCTGGCAATACGCACGCGACGGCCAGTGCAGTGGATCGAGGACCGGCGCGAGCACCTGATCGCCACCAACCATTCGCGCCAGCAATGGCACGACTGCGCCATCGGGCTGAAGCGCGACGGAACCATCACCGCCATCCAGGATCGCTTCTGGAACGACCACGGCGCCTACACCCGAACGCATGGCGCCACG
>DATGVV010000367.1:0-8702 GCA_035299885.1 Chloroflexota bacterium
GCGCTCGGCCCTCTCGCCACTCATACTCGTAACAACGAGCAAGCTGCCCGTTTGTCACGATATTATACGAAGTTCTTTAATCTCTAGCGGGCTCGCCGTGGGGGCTGCTTGCGATGGCGTGACGCTCGGCCGCGCCGCCGCTGGCGCGCTCGCCCGGCAGGCGGCCAGTGCCAGCGCGGCTCCGAGTCCCAGGATCGCGAACGTCTGTCGCCACATGCTGCCACTGTAAGCCTGGAAGCTGAAGAATCGCTGAGGTTGGCGGAGGCGGGCCTTAGTGCCGGAGCCCTACGTCCCTCGCGACGAACTGCCCGACAAGGTCCAGCCTGGACATGCGCGACCACGTCTAGGACAAGATCGAAGACGCCGCCATCGCCGACCGCGATACTAGCAAGCGCAGCGTCAACACCCTCATAGCCAGCGCCACCATCATCGCCCCCGTCATCGGATCGAACCGTCACTGCGCAACGTAAGGGGTGTACCGTGTGTCGGTTAGGAACAAACACGCGTCGGACACTGGGCAGCGCGCGGCGTCGGCCACCGAGTTATTCGACTCGCCGTCTGCTGGGCGAGGTCCAGGCTTGCGGCAACTGGCCCCAAGCCTGCTGATCAACGCGGTGGCGCCCTTCGTCGCCTATCAGCCGTGACTGCTCGGGGTGCATCGACCACCACCGCATTGGCGCTGGCTGCCGTTTTGCCGGCGATAGGCGTCGTGTGGGGCCTAGCTCGCGCGCGAGGCCCGGGGCGTGATCGGCCTCGTGTCGCTCGGTTTCATCGTGGTCGGACTCGTTGCCGGCATGCTGACGGGTAATCCGCAGCCGGATCGAGATTGCTGCCAACATTGCTGCCAATGGGCCCATCTCGGGCTCCAACTTAACCGTTATTGAGCGTGAGGCTTTTGTGCCGAGGATGGGACTTGAACCCATACGCCGTTACCGGCACACGCCCCTCAAACGTGCGCGTATACCTATTCCGCCACCTCGGCTCGGAGGTTTAGTATAGCCACGGTGACTGCCCCCAGCACCCCGGCCGATAAGCTTGTCCAGTACGAGGTCCGGAAAGGCGTGGCCTACGTCACCATGAACCGGCCCGAGGCGCGCAATGCCCTCACTTTCGCTATGTACGGCCGCATCGAGAAGCTGTGCGAGGAGGTCAATCGCGACGACGCCGTGCGGGTGATGGTGCTGCGCGGCGGCGGCGGCCATTTCGCCGCCGGCACGGACATCAGCCAGTTCCAAACATTCAGCAGCGGCGAGCAAGCCATCGCCTATGAGCGCCAGCAGGATGGCGTGATGAGCCACATCGAGGCGGTGGACAAGCCCACCATCGCAGCCATCGAGGGCGTTGCCGCTGGCGGGGGCGCCATGATGGCCGTGTCGTGCGACCTGCGCATCATGGCCCGCAGCGCCCGCATCGGTATCCCCGTGGCGCGCACGCTCGGCAACTGCCTGTCGCTGCGCAATGCGCAGCGGTTGGTGAACCTGATCGGGCCGGCCAACACCAAGCGTCTGATCTTTACGGCCATGCTGGTGCCGGCCGAGGGAGCCGTCATGTGGGGGCTGGCCAACGAGGTCGTGGACGACGCCGCCTTCGCCAATCACGTGCGGGAGACGGCCGAAAAGATCGCTCAGCACGCGCCTATCACGATGCGCGTCACCAAGGAGCAGGCCAGGCGGATCGCCACACGCAGCCGCGTAGAGGCCGACGCTGCCGACGATCTCATCGTCGAGACGTACATGAGCGAGGACTTCCGGGAGGGCGTAAACGCCTTTCTAGCCAAGCGGCCGCCGCGCTGGACGGGCCACTGATCTACACCAAAAATTCACCGTTGGAGTGACGTTTGCAACAGCCAGCGCTCCGGCTGGCTGGTAGAATCCCGACTACCCAATGAGATTGCGCTTTTGGGGGACGCGGGGTTCAATCCCAGTGCCCGGCCCGCATACGGTGCGCTATGGTGGCAACACCTCCTGCGTTCAGGTCGTCAGCAACGATGTGCTCATCATCTTAGACTGCGGCACGGGCGTGCGCGAGCTCGGCTTGGAGCTCATGAAGACGCAGAAGCCGCCGATCGAAGCGCACATCCTGCTGGGCCACACCCACTGGGACCACATCCAGGGCTTTCCCTTCTTCCCACCGGCGCTGGCCCCTGGCAACCGCATCACCGTCTACTCGGCGCGCGGCTACGAGAAGCCCCTCCGGCAAATCCTGGAGGGGCAGATGGACTACATCTACTTCCCCATCAAGCTGACGCAGATGGCCTCCGACCTGGCGTTCCGCGAGCTCGACGAGGAAACGTTCGAGATCGGCCACGTGCAGGTCAAGACGCACTTTCTCAACCACACCGTGCTGACCATGGGCTACCGCCTGTTCAGCGGCGGCAAGACGGTGGTGTACGCCACTGATACCGAGCCGTTCGGCACCTATCACTTGCAGGTGAACGGCGCCAAGAACCGGCCGCGGCCGACTTTCGTCCACGAGGGCGATATGCGCTTCGTGTCATTCGTGGAGGGCGCCGACGTGCTCATCCACGATACGCAGTACACCGAGGCCGAATACCCCCACAAGGTCGGTTGGGGCCACAGCACGGTCGAGTACGCCATTGAGGTCGCACTGGCCGGCAACGTCAAGCACCTGGTGCTGTTCCATCACGACACCACACGCACCGACGATCAGGTGGCCGCCCTGGAGGCCTATGCCCGCGAGATTGTGGCCAAACGCGGCGCCGACCTGCAGGTGAGCGCCGCCGCGGAGGGCTGGGAGATCGACCTGGAGGAGCGCAACGAGCAGCGCATCCACCACACGGTCGCTAGCCCCGCGCCGCCCACCCGCCAGTACAAGCTGCTGTTCGCCGACGACGATCCCGACACGATCAACCTGCTCCAGGAATGCTTCTCCGACAAGAACCTGTACGACGTGCAGGTGGTGCTGGACGGCACGGACGCGGTGGAAACGGCGCTGCGGTTCCAGCCGGATCTCATCCTGCTGGACATGCTGATGCCCGGCCGGGATGGCTACTCGGTCACGCAGGACCTGCGGACGCACGAGCAGATGAAGCACGTGCCCATCCTGATCATCACCGGCTACCCCAACGAGGAGAATGAGGCCAAGGGTTTTCAGATCGGGGTGACCGATTTCATGCGCAAGCCCTTCGCCCTGGCACAGCTCCGCGCTCGAGTGCAGATGTGGCTGCACCGCAAAGATCAGCCCCACGTCAGCGGCTCGATCCTGGCGTAGCTATCAGCTATCAGTTGGCGGAAAGCTCATTTACGGCGTGATCAGCGCCGTTACGCGCGGCTGTTCGGGCTCGCGGATGAAAGCCAGCGGGATCAGCGCCGAAAGCCCGGCGGCCGCCAGCATCAGCCAGGCCACCCGATAGGAGCCGCTGGCGTCTACGATGGCACCGAAGATGGGCGCGCCAATGAGAGCGCCGAAGTAGACCCCGGCCGAGTTCAAGCCGATCGCGGCGCCGGCTCGATGATAGCCGCCTAGCTCGGCCATGAGCGTGACCGCCAGGCCGTTCCAGCTCAAGGCCGTGGCGCCCAGGGCCAACATCTGAAGGTAAATCGCCCATAGTGGCCAGCCGCTAGAGCTGGCCACCAGCGAACCAACCACGCATGCCGACAGCACGGCCAGCCGGCCAATCACGGGTCCGCGCTGGCCCCGGAAGGCGCGGTCGCTCACGCGTCCCCAGACCACTCGGCCAAACACCGCGCCGAGCTGCACCAGCAGCAGGCCCGAGCTGGCCGCCAGCCGCGAAAGCCCCTCGCTGGTGAGGTACAGGATGAGATAAGCCAGCAGGATGTACTGAGCCAGCACCATGAGCATCGACACCAGGGCGGTGAGCACCAGCTGCCCATCGTGGAGCACGTTGGCGAGCGCCGGCAGCAGCGGCCGGCCCGGAGGTGGCGGGCCGCTCGGCGGATCGCGCAGCGTGGCTAAGAAGACCACGGCGGCCAGCAGCTGGGCCAACCCGGCCAGGCCCAGGGGCAGCTGCCAGCCGCCAATGCCGCCCAGCAGCGGCAGGCTGATAGAGGCCACGGCCGCGCCGGTTGGGATGGCGATCTGGCGCAAGCCCATGGCCAGGCCGCGCTCGCGCGGGCTGAACCAGCCGAACACCGCCTTGCCGGACGAGATGCTGACTGTGCCGCTCAGCAGCCCAGCGAAGAACAGCAGCAGCCCGACGAGCAGCACCGTGTGTTGCGCCAGCAGTGTGCCGAGTACCAGCAGGCAGGCGATGACCGCGCCGCCGGTGACGCTCCAGCGCTCGCCCACGCGGTCCACCAGCGCGCCGCTGGGAAAGGAGCTGAGCGTCAGGCCGGCATTGAAACAGCTGACCAGCGCGCCCACGCCGGCCAGGCTCAATCCGAAGGACTCATGAAAGAACGGCGCGAGGATGGAAATGCCCTGCTGCAGCAGCGTATACATGGCCTGCACGAAAAATGCGGTACCCAAAATCGCCCAGCGATAGCCCATACTGCTTGCCAGCGGTATTCCCGCACTAGCCAAATGCCGCCCTCCTGATCAACAATTGTCATTAACTAGGAGGAACACGAAACCCTTGGCCACTGTCATGAACGAGCCGGTTTCAGCCGACCAGCGATCGGCCGCGGCCTACGTTCGGCTCCGAAACGTCACCAAGCTCTATCGTTCGCGCCGCGAAAGCATTGCCGCCGTGAGCAATATCAACCTGGACATCGGCACGAGCGAGTTCGTATCCCTTCTCGGGCCGCACGGCTGCGGCAAGAGCACGCTGATGTCGATGGTGGCCGGACTGATCCCGGTCTCCTCGGGCACGGTGTCGATTGCCGGCCGAACCGTCAAGAAAGCGCAGACCGAGATCGGCACCGTGTTTTCCGATCCCATCCTGCTGGACTCACGCTCCGTGCTCGAGAATGTGCTGCTTCAGGCCGAGATCCGCGATCTGGACGAGCAGGAGTACCGGCCGCGAGCTGAGAAGCTGATCGAGCTGGCGGGCCTCAAGAACTTGCGCGACACGCAGCTGTTCGGGCTCTCGCCCATGTACCGGCAGCTCGTAGCGGTCTGTCGGGCGTTCGTTCACGACCCACCGCTGCTGCTGCTGGACGAGCCCTTCAATGCGCTCGATCCGGCTCACAAGCAGCAGGCCATCCTCAACCTGCAGCAGCTGTGGATGTACTCGCCCAAGACAGTGCTGTATATCGCCAGCACGATTGCCGAGGCGGTGCTGCTGTCGGATCGGATCATTGTCATGACGGCCGCGCCGGGGACCATCGCCGCTGACATCAGCATCCCCGTGCCACGGCCGCGCCGGGTGGATCCCGCCGTGCTGCAGGAGCTGCGGCCTTACGCCGAGCAGGTCCGGCGCGTGTTCGACGCCCACGGCGTCCAGCCCGAGGACCAACCCGCCGCCTAGCGGCGCTCTAGCTTTTCACCCTCCGGGCGCGCATCTCGCGGAACATGTCGGCTGCTCTCGGTTCGCGCCCCTGGACGAAGCGCTCGACGTGGTCCCAGTGGCGCAGATAACCGAGCGCGGCCAGGATGATGGCCGCGTACACGAACGGCAGCGGCTCAGGTCCCGCGCCTGGCGCGAACCAGGGCCGTAGCATCATGAACGCCGGCGCGGCCGCCACCGTCGCCAGCGAGCTGATGACGGTAAAGCGCGTGGCTGCCAGCAGCACGAAGTAGGTGACCACGCAGATGGTCAGCACGCGCCAATCCAAGGCCAGCAGCACGCCCACAGTGGTGGCTGTGCCCTTGCCGCCCTTCAAGCGCAAGTAGAGCGACCAATCGTGCCCCACGACGGCGCCTACCGCGGCACCGCCGATGGCCACGGGGCTGCCGCCCGTCGCGGCGCCCGCGACGGCCACCGCGGCGATGCCCTTGCTGGCATCGCCCAGCAGAACCAGGACGCCGGCGAACTTGCCGGCCACGATGAAGGCGTTGGACGCGCCGATGTTGCCGCTGCCGAAGCGCCGCAGGTCGACCTTTTTCCAGCGTTCGACCACGATGGCGAAGGGAATCGAGCCGAACAGGTAGCCGATGCCCACTGCCGCGGCGAGAGTAGCGAGATTGTAGAGGGGCATTTCCCGCCCGCTATTGTAGCCACAGTCGTCTGCTAGAATGCCGCCCGTGAGGCGGCGGTTAGCCCTTGCCAACCAAAAGGGCGGCGTCGGCAAGACCACCACCGCCATAAGCCTTGGAGCCTTCCTGGCAGCCAAGGGTGAGCGCGTGCTGCTCCTGGACACTGATCCCCAAGCCAACGCCACCAGCGGCCTGGGTTTCGATAAATGGCGCCTCGCCCGCTCGACTTACGACGTCCTGATCGGCAGCTGCTCGGCGGCCGAGGCCATCGTGCCTACCAGCCGTCGTGGGCTGGAGCTGCTGCCGGCTTCGCCGCACCTGGCGGCCGCCGAAGTGGAGCTCACTGGTCGCGACGGCCGCGAAGCCGTGCTGCGCCGCGCCCTGGAGCCGGTGCAGGGCGCCTACGACTTCATACTGCTGGACTGCCCGCCGTCGCTGGGCCTGCTGACCGTCAACGCCCTGGCCGCGGCCACCGACGTAATCGTGCCCGTGCAGTGCGAGTACCTGGCGCTGGAGGGCCTGTCGCTGCTGCTGAACACCGTGGAGCGCGTGCGCGACAGCCTCAACCCCAGCCTGCGCGTGTTCGGCATCCTGATGACCATGTTCGACCCGCGTACGAACCTGTCCGAACAGGTGGTCCAGGAGGTGCGGCAGCACTATCCCGAGGCTGTGTTCCAGACCGTTATCCCGCGCAACGTGCGGTTGAGCGAGGCGCCCAGCTACGGTCTCTCGATCCTCGACTACGACGCCGCCTCGCGCGGCGCCGCGTCCTACGACGCCCTAGCCGACGAAGCGCTGGAGCGCGCGGCCGCCCTGGCCCCGGCCGTTTGATGCCGCCCCTACGCGGCGGGCTGGGCCGCGGCCTGAGTGCCTTGATCCCGGAAACCAAGGATGGGCAGGCCAGCGGTCTCCTGGAGGTGGCTCCGGGACAAATCCGGCCCAATCCGCAGCAGCCGCGGCAGCGGTTCGACGAGACGGCGCTGCGCGAGCTGGCCGACTCCATTGTCGAGCACGGCCTGCTGCAGCCGCTGATCGTGACACCGCTGCCGCTCGCGCCCAGCGGCATGCCCGAGTACCAGCTGATCGCCGGCGAGCGCCGCTGGCAGGCTGCCAAGCTGGCTCAGCTGCCCCGCGTAGCGGTGATCGTCAAGGACGCCAACGCTCAGGAATCGCTGGAGATGGCCCTAATCGAGAACCTCCAGCGGGCGGACCTGCACCCCCTGGAAGAGGCCGAGGCCTACCATCAGCTCCACCAGGAGTACGGCCTGACGCACGAGGACATCGCCCGGCGGGTGGGCAAGAGCCGCGTGGCGGTGACCAACTCGCTGCGCTTGCGCACTCTGCGTGCGGAGGCCCGCCGGGCCTTGGCCGAAGGCCAGATCAGTGAGGGCCATGCGCGCGTGCTGCTGAGCTTGCCCAGCGAGCCCGCCCAGGCCCAGCTGCTGCAGGTGGTGATCCAGCGCCACCTGAGCGTGCGTCAGACCGAGGAAGCGGCTCGTCGCATGCTGGCTGCTCCGCCCCAAGAGGCTACCTCCACGGAGCCGGACGTGCTCTCGGCGGCTGTGGAACGGGACCTGCAAGCCCTGCTGGGCACAAAAGTGTCGCTGAATCGCGCCGCCAAAGGCGGCAAGCTCACGATCTACTTCTACTCGGACGAAGAGCTGGACGGCTTGGTCCAGCGGCTTAGGCGCTAGAGCGCCTAGAACACCCCGCCTCGGTGTACTCCGGCGGGGACCCCGATTTAGCTGCCGGCCAGCTCGCCTGGGGCCGGCGTCCAGGCGTAGCCCGGCTCAAACCGCGCCCGCCGGTTCAGCTCGCTAACCAGCTTGTCCCCCGCCAGCGTCAGCGCGCCGGGATGGACCAGGATCAGGTCCGGCTTGCGCAGGAGGACCTCCCCAGCAATGGCTTCCAGGCTGCCCAACGGGGTTTCCTTGAGCCCGAATTCGTCGATGCTGAGGAGTCGCGCCTGGCCCTCGTCGCGGTCGACGATCATGACCAGCCGGGGGTTTGTGGGTTCGCGCAAGGCTGCCAATGTGGGCTCATTCTGCGCCTTAGGAAGCTGCCTGTAAATGTTCTGGAGCTAAGGTACTATCGACCGGTGGATTTCCGGCTCAATGACGAGCAGGAGCTGATCCGCCGCACGGCACGCGAGTTTGCGGAGGTGCACATCGCGCCGATTGCGGCCGAGATCGACCAGCAGGAGCGCTTCCCCAGCGAGACTGTTCGCCAGCTCGGCGAGCTGGGCCTGATGGGCATGAACGTGCCGCAGGAATACGGCGGCGGCGGCACCGATTTTGTGAGCCACGCCGTGGCCATGGAAGAAATCTCGCGTGCCTGCGCCGCCCACGGCGTGATCATGTCGGTCAACAACTCGCTGGTCTGCTGGCCCATCGCGGAGTACGGCAGCGAGGAGCAGAGGCGCAAGTACCTGCCCGAGCTGGCCAGTGCTCGGATGCTTGGCTCCTTCTCGCTTTCCGAGCCTGGCTCCGGATCCGACGCCGCCGGCCTGCTGTGTACAGCCGTGACCGATGGCGACCACTACGTTGTGAATGGCGCCAAGGCGTGGGTATCCAACGGCGGGCAGGCCGGGCTGTACGTGCTCTTCTGCCGGACAGACAAATCGAGCAAGCACGGCGGCATCACCT
>DATGVV010000368.1:0-4390 GCA_035299885.1 Chloroflexota bacterium
AAAGGCGCCGACGCTGACCATCAGCAGGTCCACACCCGCGCACAGCACGTCGACGCCATAGGTCCGCAGGGCCTCGTGGCCACCGGCCTCAACGATCACCTCCGGGTGGAGCGCCAGCAGCTCCGGCAGGCTCGCCACTACTTTGGGCGTGCCCTCCGGCCGGGGCTTGTTCACGTCCCGCACCACGGCGCCGACCAGCTCGATCTGCTCGGGCGCCTGCTCAGCTATGAGCTGCTGGACACGCTTGGCGATCGTGCCGAAGCCCAGAAAGCCGACACGCATTGGGGCTTGGTCTTGCATGGTCGTTATTTTGTCACTACGAGCGAAACGAGGAATCCGTCCCCTGACGCGGATTCCTCGCCTGCGGCTCGGAATGACAAAGAGGCGTTACGCTCATCACTTCGGCGACCAGCTCGTAGGAGCGCAGGCGGTCGTTCAAGTGGTAGGCATTGGTGACGACGCTGACGTCCGTCGTGCCGTAGCTTTCGGCGGTTTCGAGCAGGTGATCGCGTACTTGTTGGGGGTCGCCATCGAGGTAGCCGGCGGTGAAGCCTTCCATGACAGACAGTTGCTGGTCGGTAAGCGGGTAGCGCGAGGCTTCCTCCGGCGCCATCAAGCCGGTGCGCTGGCCCATCATGGCCGAGAGCTTGGAAATGTTGCGGCTGGAGCCGATGAAGCGCGCTCGTTCCTCGGTCTCAGCGCAGATCAGCTGGACGGTTACGTTGATTTTGGGCTCCTGCAAGTATTGCGAGGGCTGGAACTCGCGCCGGTACAGTTCGGCGACACGCGGCCCCACGTCATGCGTGGTGCCGAAGAAGTCGGCAAAGGCAAACGGCAAGCCGAGCACGGCCGCAACGCGGGCGCTGTAGTCGCTGGAGCCGAGCAGCCAGATCTCGGGCACATCATCCGGGGTGGGACCCGGCTGGGGCTTGATCTTGCCGTAGGGGTGGCCTTCCTCGACGGTGCCATGCAGGTAGTTCACCAAGTCCACGATCTGGCGAGGGAACTGCTCGACGTCGGCCGGCTGCTTGGGAAAGGCCAGCGCGGCCGCCGTGCGTGGGTCGCTGCCGGGCGCACGGCCGATGCCCAAATCGATTCGCCCAGGATGGAAAGCGCTCAGGACGCGGAACTGCTCCGCCACTTTGAGCGCGGAGTAGTGGGTGAGCATCACGCCGCCGCTGCCGACGCGGATGCAGCTGGTTGCCGCGGCGATGTGGCCGACCAGGATCTCGGGCGCTGTGCCCGCGAAGCCGGCGGTGTTGTGGTGCTCCGACACCCAGTAGCGGGCGTAGCCCAGCCGCTCTGCCGCCGCCGCCAGTTGGACGGTCTCGCGCAGAGCCTCGTAGGCGGTGCCGTCGCAGCGCACGGGCGATTGGTCGAGCACGGACAGGGTCAGCTCCATTCTTCAGAAGCTTAGGCTGTCCCCCACCCTAACCCTCTCCCAACAACGGGAGGGAACTCCTACGAATTGGCGCAGCCTACACACAGCCTGCTAGCCTAGTGCCACCATGCCCCGCGATTTGCCGCTCGCCAATGGGCGGCTGCTGATCAATTTCGACAGCAACTACTACATCCGCGACTTCTACTACCCCTACGTGGGCATGGAGAACCAGACGCTGGGGCATCAGAGCCGTTTCGGCGTGTGGGTAGACGGGCAATTCTCGTGGATCGATAACCCCGAATGGCAGCGCGAGATGGCCTACGAAGACGACACGCTGGTTACAGACGTGCGACTCGCCAACGAGCGGCTGCAGCTGCGGCTGCGCTGTCACGACGTGGTCGATTTCGACCGGGACGTGTACGTGCGGCGCATCGACGTCGAGAACTGCTCGCCCAAGCCGCGCGAGGTGCGGCTGTTCTTCCACCACAACTTCCACATCATGGGCACGGACGTGGGTGACACAGCCTACTTCGACGTGCGGCATCGCGCGCTGGTGCACTACAAGGGCAAGCGCTGGTTCATGTGCAATGTGGCCGAGGGCGACGTGGAGCGGGATGGCTTCGACAGCTTCGCCACCGGCACCAAAGAAGTTGAGGGCCGGGAAGGTACCTGGCGCGACGCGGAGGATGGCCGCCTGGAGGGCAATCCGATCGCGCAGGGCTCAGTCGACAGCACGGGCTGCGTGAACCTGCCGCTGGGGCCCAACCAGGCAGGCAAGATCTACCACTGGATTTGCGCCGGCGAGCGCTACGGCGACGTGGAGCGCATCAACGCGGCGGTGCTGGAGCGCAGTCCGGAGACGTTCGTCCAGCGCACGCGCGACTACTGGAAGGCCTGGATCCACGAGAAGATGATGGCCTTCGCCGATTTGCCGGACGAGGTCTGCCGCATGTACCGGCGCAGCCTGCTGATCCTGAGGACGCAGATCGACAGCCACGGCGGCATCCTGGCCGCCAACGACAGCGACATCTCGCAGTTTGCCCGCGATACGTACAGCTACGTCTGGCCGCGTGATGGCGCGCTGGTGGCCTATGCGCTGGTGCTGGCCGGCCACGTGGACACGACGCGGCGCTTCTTCCTGTTTTGCCGGGACATCATCACTCGCGACGGCTACATGCTCCACAAGTACAACCCCGACGGTTCGCTGGGCAGCAGCTGGCATCCATGGGTGACGAAAGACGGGTACCCGCAGCTGCCGGTGCAGGAGGACGAGACCGCCCTCGTTATTTACTCGCTATGGCAGCGCTACAAGCGGCACCACGACGTTGAGTTCGTGGCCGACCTCTACCTGCGGCTGGTAAAGAACGCGGCCGATTGGATGGTGGAGTACCGCGATCCGCGGACGAACCTGCCCAAGCACTCGTGGGACCTGTGGGAGGAGCGCCGCGGAGTGCTGGCCTACACCGTCTCTGCCGTGTGGGCGGGCTTACAGGCGGCGGCTTGCTTCACTGAGACCTTTGGCGAGCACGACCTCGCGGCCAAGTACCGCAAGGCAGCGGACGAGATCAAAGCAGCGACCATCGAGCACATGTTCGACCCCAAGCTGGGGCGCTTCCTGCGGATGATCGTGTTCCACGAGGACGGCACCGTCACCAAAGACGCCACGCTGGACAGCAGCATGTGGGCGTTGTTCCGGTTCGGCATGTTCGAGGCCGATGACCCGATGATCGTGGCGACTATGCAAGTCATCGAGGAGCGGCTGACGATCAAGACGTCGGTGGGCGGCGTGGCCCGCTACGAGAACGACTACTACCACCAGGTGTCGCAAGACGTCGAGAAAGTACCCGGCAACCCGTGGTTCATCTGCACGCTGTGGCTGGCCCAGTGGCACATCGCGCGAGCCCAGACGCTGCGCGAGCTGCAAGCCACGGTCCCGACCCTGCAATGGGTGGCCCAGCACGGCCTGCGCAGCGGCGTGCTGGCCGAGCAGGTCGATCCCTACACAGACGCGCCGCTATCGGTCTCGCCGCTGACCTGGAGCCACGCCGAGGTGCTCATCACCGTCCACGACTACGTGGAGAAGTACAAGGAGCTGGTGGGACAGACCCTCAAGTCAGGGGAGGCGACCGTAACGGGTTAGTCGCCCTTTCGGCAGCCTTGCGAGGGCTGTCTAGGCGAATCCATTCCACCGTCAAGCCGAAAGGCGGATGCCGACCGCGCCAGCCAGATGACGCCGAAAATCATCCCAAGAGGTTCCCTTGCGGGCCAACACTTCAGCGATATCGAACCAGTGCTGGGTTGTGGGAGACTCGGTTCTCAACTTCGCGAAATCCACACCCTTCAATGCAATGAGTGTCCAGCACACCTCGAACCTGTTTTCCTTAGTCGCAGTCTGGTGCGACTTCTCAGCCTCGCCTGCTCGGTTATGTGCGTTGCTCGCATCAGTCCCACCCTTGATTTCCAGCGCTACCTTGTTGTGGAGCGTGCCCGGCTCGAACTCTTCCTGAATGCGGATATCGGGATCAGCCGCAACACTCACACGCACGCGCCGGCCGGCCGCGTTCTTCACGACGATACTGCGCTCTGTCCGTTCGATGATTGACTTCTCAACCAGCTCTTGAACCGCCGTAAACACCTCATGGATGGCACGCTGTCCGATGAGGTTGTTGTTCATCCCCTGGAACTGCGAACCCAGAATCAAAAGCGGCAGATCGCTGACATCCTGCATGGTTATTGCCGGCGACATCTGGCGGATGACGTCGCCCATTGCTTCCCCAACCGTTGAACAGAACTCGGGTAGCCGTTCACGCTGGCGGGGATTAAGCGTGCCGTTAGTCTCCATGCCCTTGAACATTCCGAAGCCATCCGCCCCATAAAAGGACTTCTGTGGGCGCCCCAGCAGCAGTCTGTAATAACCCACCAACCGCGGCTCATCGATCAGAATGGCCGGTGTTGGAAACAGATATTCGTCACGAATACCTGCCCCAGCCAGGATGGCCCGTGCATCTG
>DATGVV010000369.1:0-5836 GCA_035299885.1 Chloroflexota bacterium
TGTTCGTGAACCCGATGGTCACCTGGCTGTGGTTCGGCGGGGTCATCGTGGTACTGGGGACGGTGGTCACCGCCTGGCCGCACGCCCAGCCCCGGCGCGCGCCCGCCGTTGCGTCCGTGCCAGTCGAGCGCCGTGAATCGACGGTGGCCACGGCATGAAGCGGCAAAACATCACCCCGCGGGTGCCCTCACCTAGCCTCTCCCAGTCCTACGCGGACGGCGGATGTGGGAGAGGAATGATAGTGCTGCTATTGCTCCTTCTTTTGGCAGCGCCAAGCGCGGCTTTCGCGCAGAGCTACACCGACACGGCGGGCAGCCAGAGCCTGGACGACCGAGCGCTGGCCATCGCCAACGAGCTGCAATGCCCGGTGTGCGAGAACGTGACAGTTGCGTATTCAAACTCCACGCTCGCCGGGCAGATGCGTCAGGTCATTCGCGACAAGCTGGCGCAGGGTTGGACGCGCGACCAGATCATCCAGTACTTCGTGGACCGTTACGGCGAAGCCATCCTGACCCAGCCACCCAAGCACGGGCTGAACCTGCTGGTATGGCTGCTCCCCATTGGCGGCCTGCTGGGCGGCTTGGTGATCGTAGGCACGGTGCTGTGGTCGCGGCGCGGCGCGCCGGCAGCCCCGCCGGAGGAGCCGCTCAGCGCCGACGACGAACGCCTGCTCGCGGCCGCCATCGAGGAGGCCAGCTAGCGATGGGCGTGGCCCTGGCGCTGGCGGTCGCCGCCGCGGCTATTGCCTTTGCCATTTGGCCCTTGCTGCGCGGTAGCGCCGCCGCGGAAGCCGGCGCCCTCGAGCTGAGCGATCTCACCAACCAGCGCGACATGGCGATCGAGGATCTCCGCGAGCTGGACTTCGATCGCGCCCTGGGCAACCTGTCTGACGAGGACCACCAGGCGCTGCGAGAGCAATCCAAGCGCCGCGCAGTCGGCATCCTCAAGCAACTCCAGGCCCATGAGGGCCGCATCGACGAGGAGATTGAGCAAGCGGTAGCCGCGCTGCGCAACGGCTCCGGCTCAAAGCGGTGATCGCCGGCCTCAGCCTCAGCAAGACGTTTGGCCGCTTCTCAGCTTTGCGGGACGTCGATCTGGACGTCGGCGCGGGCGAAACGGTCGCCCTGCTGGGGGCCAACGGAGCTGGCAAGACGACGCTGCTGCGCATCCTGGCGACGCTGGACAAGCCGTCTGCCGGCAAACTGCAGATCGCCGGGCTGGACGCGCTGGGCAAACCGCAGCGGGTGCGGGCGCTGATCGGCCTGGTGGCCCATCAGACGTATCTCCACCCGGAGCTCACGGCCGCCGAGGAGTTGCGCTTCTACGGTCGGCTGTATGGCTTGGCCGACCTGGAATGGCGCGTGGCCGAGCAGCTCGACCGCTTCGGCTTGACGGCGCGGGCCGGCTCACGCATAGCGGCGCTGAGCCGCGGCCAGCAGCAGCGCCTGGCCATCGCCCGGGCGCTGCTGCACGACCCCGCCGTGCTGCTCCTGGACGAGCCCGACACGGGCCTGGATACGGAAGGTGTCGCGGTCCTCGAGCGGCTGCTCGCCGCCACCGGCCGCACGATCGTCTTCAGCACGCACAACCACACCTGGGCGAAGGGGTTGGCTGCGCGAACGCTGACGCTGGTGAACGGGCGGATCGGGTAATGGCTGATGTCATCCTGAGGCCCATGGCCGAAGGACCTTCCGCCGCAGCGGCAAACGAGAAGGTCCTTCGTCGCTCCGCTCCTCAGGATGACAAAGTGGCGAGGCCGAGGTTCCTTACGCAGCTCGGGGCGCTGCTATGGAAGGACCTCGTCAGCGAGTGGCGACGGCGCGAGCTGGTGCTGTCGCTGATCGTCTTCAGCCTGCTGGTGCTGCTGGTGTTCGACTTCGCCTTCGATCTGCGGCGCATCGAGCTCTCGGCTGCCGCGCCGGGCATCCTGTGGGTCACGTTCATCTTTGCCGGCGTGCTCAGCTTCAACCGCGCCTTCGCCGTCGAGAAGGACCTCGGCACATGGGAGGGGCTGCTGCTGGCGCCGGTCGATCGGGGGGCGATTTACCTGGCCAAGCTGCTGGCCAGCCTGCTGTTCATGCTGGCCGTCGAAGCAGTGACGCTGGTGCTGTTCGGCGTGTTTTTCGACGTGCCCGCCGACCTTCCCAGATTGGCGGCGGCAGTGCTGGCCGGAACGCTTGGCTTCGCCTCGGTGGGCACCCTCTTCGCGGCCATGTCCGCCAGTACCCGGGCTCGGGAGATCTTCCTGCCGGTGCTGCTCTTTCCGGTGTCAGTGCCGGTGATTATCGGAGCGGTCAAAGCCACCGGACAGGCGTTCGCAGGCTCCGAAGCCACCGCCGGCGACTACCCGTGGCTGGGGCTCATCCTGGCCTTCGACGCTATATTTCTGGCCGTGTCGTTCGCGGTCTTCGAGTTCGTGATCGAAGAATGAGCGTTCAGACGGCGACGACCGAGCAGGTCAACCCTCACCCTCTCCCACGGGGAGAAGGGACACGGCTGAGCACCATCCTGGGGTGGGTCACGGCCGTTCTCATGGCCCTGTCGCTGTACGCCATCTTCCTGTATGCGCCGATCGAGCGGACGCAGGGGCCGCCGCAGAAGATCTTCTACTTCCATGTGCCGCTGGCCTGGGATGCTTACCTGGCTTTCTTCTGCACGCTCGTCGGCAGCATAGCCTACCTCAGGACGGCCAAGCCGAAATGGGACGTGCTGGCCTATTCGGCGGCCGAGATCGGCGTGGTGTTCACCACGCTGGTGCTTATCAGCGGCTCCATCTGGGGTAAGACCATCTGGGGCGCCTGGTGGGCCTGGGACGCGCGCCTGACCTCCACGCTGGTGATGTGGTTCATCTACGTCGCGTACCTGATGCTGCGCTCGTCGCTGGGCCGGACCACCGTCCGCGCCGCTCGCTATGCAGCCGTGCTGGGCATCGTCGGCTTCATCGACGTGCCCATCGTCCACATGTCGGTGAGCTGGTGGCGCACGCTGCACCCGCAGCCGACGGTCGCTAACCCGGCCGGTCCCTCGCTGCCGGCCAGCATGCTTGCCACGTTTTTCTTGTGCTTCGTGACGTTCACCATCTTTTTCGTGTGGCTGCTGCGCGAGCGCATGGCGGTCGAATACTTGCGTCATGAGGTCGATGCCCTCGCAACCAGCGTTTTGGAGTCTGAATCGTGAGCTTCCTGTTCGCCGCCTTTCTGGTCATCTGGATCGGGCTGTTCGCCTACATGCTGTACTGGCAGCGCCAGGTGCGCGACTTGCGCGCCGAGGTGGAGGCTTTGCGCCAGGTGGCCGGCGGCTCGCCCAACCTGAGCTAACAGCGCCGCCGTCCAATTGAAGACACTCGTTCGCGACGGTGTCCGGCTGGCGTACGAGGAGGCTGGAAGCGGCGAGCAGCCGCTACTGCTCGTGCACGGCTGGGCCTGCGACCACACCTACTTGGCGCCGCAGATCAAGCACTTCAGCCGCCGGCATCGGGTCATCGCTGTGGACCTCCGCGGCCATGGCGAGAGCGATAAGCCGGAGCAGGACTACACGATGGCCCTTCTGGCCGGCGATCTCGCCTGGCTGTGCGACCAGCTCGAGCTCCGCCGGCCGGTTCTTGTCGGGCACAGCATGGGCGGCGTGGTGGGTCTCGAGCTGCTGGCCAGCTCGCCTGGCAGGCTGGCTGCGATCGTCGCTCTCGATTCGCCTATCGTGCTGCCGGCACACCGGCACGAGCAGCTGCGCCGCGCCGGCGAGCGGTTGCACGGGCCCGGCGCCCAGCAAGCGGTCCGAGACCTCGTGGCGGGCATGTTTCTGCCCACGGACAATGCCGCGCGCAAAGCCGGCATCGTCGAGCGCATGAGCAGTGGCCCACCCCACGTGCTGACGTCCGCATGGGAGCAGTACCTGGCCTGCCCCAGCGCGGCGGCCGATCGCGCCTCGGAGATTCCGGTGCCGCTGCTGGCGATCGCCTCAGCCGGCGGGCACATGGCCGATCTGCAGCGCCTGCGCCAGCTGTGTCCCCGGCTAACGCTCGGCCAAACCGTGGGCGCCGGCCACTTCCACCAGCTCGAGGTGCCCGAGCAGACAAACGCCATGATCGAGCGCTTCCTGGCCGTGTCCGTACCATGATGGTGTGAGCGCCTCCGAGGACGTGGCCCAGCTCGCCGCCGACTACTGGGAGGGCGTGCTCCAGCGCGACCCGACGCTGGCCACCTTCTACGGCGACTACCGCTACAACGACCGGCTGGCCGACGTTGGCCCCGAGGGCCGGGCTGCCGAGGACGCGGCGCTGCGCGACGTACTGGCTCGGCTGCGAGGCATCCCCCAGGCCGGGCTCACGACGGACGAGCGGGTAACCTGGGACATGCTTCGCCTGGCCGCAGAGCAGGGTCTGGCGGCCCTGCGGTTCCGGCTTGACGAAATGGCCGTCGACCAGATGGGCGGGCCGCAAGTATCGCTGCCGGAGCTCCTGAACTGGCACCCGACCGACACGCCAGATCACGTGGAGCAACTCGTTGCCCGCTACCACGCCTTCCCCCGCTACATGGATCAATACCTCTCGAACCTGAGCGACGGCATCCGCGATGGCCGCGCCGCAACGCGGATGGCGACCGAGCGTGTGGTCGGCCAGCTGCGCGCGCTGCTGGCGACGCCGCCGATTGACTCACCGCTGTATGCGCCCGCCAAAGCTTCGCCCGCTCAGGCGGACGCGCTCCTTCGTGCCATCGAGCGCTCCGTGTATCCCAGCTATCAGCGCATGCTTGAACTGCTCCAGGGCGAGTACCTGAACGAGCATGCCAGACAGGAGCCCGGCGTGTGGTCCGTGGCCGATGGCCCGCAGATTTATGCGCTGCTGTGCCGCCGCCATACGACCACCGAGCTGACGCCGGATGAGCTGCACCAGGTCGGCCTGGAAGAGCTGAAGGGCATCCAGAGCGAGATGCGCGAGGTCATGGCTCGCCTGGGCGACGATTCCGGTCAGATTCGGGCGTTCACCGAGCGGCTCACGCACGACTCAGCCAACCTGCCGTCGTCTCGGGAGGAGATCGTCGAAGCCGCCGAGCGGCTCTTGGAGCAGGCGCAGGCAGCGCTGCCCCGTGCCTTTGGCCGGCTGCCCGACATCCGCTGCATCGTCAAGCCCATTGAGGACTACCGCGAGCGCGACAGCGTGGCAGCCTTCTACTACCCGCCGGCCGGCGACGGATCGCGGCCCGGCATCTTCTACGTCAACACCTTCGACCCGGCATCGCGGCCGCGCCACACGATGCCGGCACTGACCTTCCACGAGGCGGTGCCCGGCCACCACCTGCAGATCGCGCTTGCGACCGAGACCCAGGACCTGCCCGAGTTCCGCCGCCTGGGCTCCGACGTCACCGCCTATGTGGAGGGCTGGGCTCTCTACACCGAGCGCCTGGCAGACGAGCTTGGCCTCTACCCCGACGATCGGGCGCGCTACGGGATGCTCGGCTACCAGGCCTGGCGCGCCTGTCGGCTGGTGGTCGACACGGGCCTGCACCATCTGCGCTGGAGCCGCCAGCAGGGCATCGATTTCTTCCTCCAGAACGTCGGCCTCACCGAACGCGAGACCGTGAACGAAGTCGACCGCTACATCATCTGGCCCGGCCAAGCCCTGAGCTACAAGGTTGGCCAACGCGAGATCGAGTCCCTGCGCCGCCAGGCCGCCGAGCGGCTAGGCAGCCGCTTCGACGCCCGCGCCTTCCACGACGAGGTGCTGGCTCATGGGGCCATCCCGCTGTCTACCCTGCGCGCGACCGCGCAGGATTGGCTTGGCCAGCAGTTATAATGACATCATGATGCTCAGAATATTGATGCTGTGATGCAACAATGA
>DATGVV010000370.1:0-2553 GCA_035299885.1 Chloroflexota bacterium
GGACGCCTTCAAACTGGCTCAGCGCTGCCTGACCCGCGATCTCACCCGTTTGCGCTTTGGTCAGGCCGGCTATGGCCTGCTGTGCAACGAGGATGGCGGCGTTCTGGATGACGTCATCGCCTACCTGCTCACGGACACAGAGCTGCTGTTTGTGTTCAACGCCTCCAACCGCCAGAAGGATGTCGATTGGTTTCAGCAGCAGCGCGACGAGGCCAACCTGCTGGCCGCCATCGACGACCGCACGTTCGAGACGGCTCTGATCGGGATCCAGGGGCCCAAGGCCCAGGAGCTGCTCCAGCCGCTCTGCGAGGCCAACCTCGTCACCCTGCCCGGCTACAGCTTCGTCGAGATCCCGGTCGCCGGCCGGCCAGCGTCGATCGCTCGCACCGGGTACACCGGCGAGGATGGCTTCGAGGTCTTCGTCGAAGCGGCCGACGCGGAGCCGCTGTGGGAGCGGCTGCAGGGGCCGGACGCGGTGCCCTGTGGCCTCGGGGCGCGCGACACGCTGCGCACGGAGGCCGGCATGCCGCTGTACGGCCACGAACTCGACGAGTCCACCAATCCCTTTGAGGCGGGACTGGGCTGGACCGTGTCGCTGACCAAAGAGGGCTTTGCCGGCCGCCAGGCCCTGCTTCGGCTGAAGGAGGCAGGCCCGGCCCGAAGACTGGTGGGCCTGCTGGTGGACGAGGGCGGCGGCGTCCCTCGTCCAGACTTTCCGCTATTTATTGCCGACCGCCGCGTCGGCGAGCTGACCAGCGGCACCTTCTCACCGACGCTCAAGCGCAACATCGGGATGGGTTATGTTGTGAGCGCCGCGGCCGAGCCCGGCGCCCGTATCGACGTGGAGATCCGTGGCAAACGCGTCGGCGCAACGGTCGTGAAGCTGCCATTCGTGCCCCATCACACTCGGCCCAGGGAGCCGAAACAATGAGCAGGAGGGGTTAGTGCCCACATTTACCCAGCTGTCTCCAAACGACCGCGAGGAGATGTTGCGGGCCATCGGCGCGGAGACCGTCGAGGAGCTGTTCGCCGATGTGCCCGCCGGGGCTCGGTTTCCCAAGCTGAACCTGCCACCGGCGCTCACCGAGATGGAGGTCGCTCGGCACCTGTCCGATATCGCCGCCGACAACGTCTCGGTGAAGGACTGGCCATGCTTCATCGGTGGCGGCGCCTACAACCACTACTCGCCGGCCGCGGTCAGCCACATCATGGGCCTGCCGCAGTTCTACACTGCCTACACGCCCTACCAGGCCGAGGTCAGCCAAGGCACCCTGCAGGCCATGTTCGAGTTTCAGTCGCTGACCTGCGAGCTGCTGGGCATGGACGCCGCCAACGCCTCGGTGTACGACGGCGCCTCGGCCGTTGGCGAAGCGCTGCTGATGGCTCAGCGGATCACCCAACGCAAGCGCGCCCTCTTCGCCGGCTCGTTGAATCCGCACTGGGAGGCGGTGGCTCGCACCTATGTCAGCGCCCGCGACGCCGACATCGTATCCAGCCGTATTTCCGTCGAGAACGGACAGCTCCGAGAGTCCCGCCTGCTCGACCTGGTGGACGATCACACCGCCTGCGTCGTGGTTCAGCAGCCGGACTTCTTCGGGCACATTCGGGACCTCAATGGCCTGGCGGACGCGGTGCACGCGCGGGGCGCTCTGCTGGTGGTGTGCGTCGCCGATCCAACTTCACTGGGCCTGCTGGAGACGCCGGGCGCCTGGGGCGCGGACATCGCCACCGCGGAGGGCCAGCCGCTGGGCCTGCCGCTGCAGTACGGCGGGCCGTGGGCCGGCTTGATGGCCTGCCGATCCGAGCACATCCGCCAGCTGCCGGGCCGCATCGCCGGTCAGACGACAGACCAGGACGGCCGTCGCGGTTTCGTGCTCACGCTGCAAGCCCGCGAGCAGCACATCCGGCGCGAGAAGGCCACCTCCAACATCTGCACCTCGCAAACGCTGCTGGCGATCGGCGTCACCGCCTACCTCGCCTTGATGGGCCCCCACGGCCTACGTGAGGTAGCGCGCCAGTCCCATGCCAAAGCGGCCTACTTCGCCTCGCGCATCCCACCCGGCTACCGGCTGCTGACGCCACCGCCGTTCTACAACGAGCTCCTGCTCGAGTGCCCCATCCCCGGCGCCGAGCTCCGCTCGCGTCTCCTCGATCACAAGCTCCTGGCGGGCCTGCCCATCGGCCGCGACTACCCGGAGCTGGAGAACGCGCTCCTGCTGGCCTTCACCGAACAAAACAGCCGCGAAGAGATCGACCGTCTGGTCGCGGCCCTCGAGGAGGTGTCCCAATGATCGACACCATTCCCTCTCCCATCGCAACGGGAGAGGGCGAGGGTGAGGGAACCTCGAGCTTCCCGCCGGAGCCACTGCTCATCGAGCTGTCCGACACTGGAGCCCCCGGCCACCAGCTGCCGGCGCTGGACGTCCCCGAGGCCAACGATCTCCCACAGGCCTTAATCCGGCAAGACCTGCGCATTCCCGAGATTGGCGAGCTCGACGTCGTGCGCCACTTCACCCACCTGTCGCAGCGCAACTACTCCATCGATTCCGGCTT
>DATGVV010000371.1:0-2016 GCA_035299885.1 Chloroflexota bacterium
AATAGCGGCTCACAACAAGCACGGCCCGTGCCCGTGCACTGTATTTCTCCTCGCCAGCCTCCTGCGGCAGCTTCGCGGTGAAAAGCGCACCACACGCCGAACAGCGACGCTTTTGCAACGCATAGCGCATGGCGCTGAGCACGGCATGGCCGTCGATGCGCATCTCCACCCCTGCTGGCAACTCGTATAAGGTGCCTTGTCCACACACCGGACAGCGCTGGCCCACCGCCAGCTCCTCATGGTGGCACTCGGTGCGCTCGGCCCCCACATAGGCATCGGCCCCCAGGCGGCCCATACCCGAACGGTGCCCGCCTTTGGGCTGGGGTGAAGCCTCGGCGTCGCAGCTCTCCGAGCCCTCTGCTCCCCCCGCCACCTCCAAGCCGGGTGTCTCCTGAGCGATGGGCGCCAACTCGCCTCCACCTTCGTCCTTGCCAACCGCGTCGCTCGACGTCGATGACGCCTCAGGCGCTGGCGGTTTCTCCGGCTTGGGCCCTTGGCCAAAGAGCAAGCGCCGAAGCCGCTGCACACGCAGCTTGGCCTCCTGCAGGGCAAACACCACCCAGAAATACGCCCGGATCACCTGCACCACCACCTGGCAGTCACTTGGGCATAAGCCACTGGCGTGCACCCGTCCGATGAGCGCTTCTCCTTCTTCTGCACTCAACGTCACGTGTTCCGGTGGCTTGTTCAAAACGGCTCCTGTGAACTCAAGACCCTCACTGCAGTGTTAACGCCGATGGCGGCGCCGGGCGGCCTTGACCAACGGACGTTTGCGCTTGGCGTGACGCTGCGACGAAAGCCGCTGAGAGACAGACGGCGCTGGCACGTCGGGCTCTGCCCGGAGTTGATCTGTAACCTCCGTGGTGGCCCGAATGAGGTGGGCTAAACGCTCGCGATCGTCGGCACTGCTGGGAGGGGTTTTGACGCGTTCAAGCAGCGCCCAAGCCTCTTCGGGGCTGAGATGCACTTCTTGGAGGCGTCTGAGTAGTTTGAGGCGTTGAAACACGGCGCACTCCACCTACGTCGAGAGGCAACCTTCGGATTGAGACTTGGATGTCTGGTGTAACGGATTCAAGAAGGGAAGTCAAGCTGGCCTGTCGGAAGGACAGGGAGCCTGGAGCCACTCCCACGCCAGGCGCTCGGCTTCCTCGCGCGGGAGGCCGCCGTCTGTCACCATGATCGCGACCCGCTCAGCCCAGGGCTCTCGCAGATTCGTAGGCACGGCAAGCACCTCGCCTCCAACCGCTGCCGCTGCAGGCCCGCCGCGCGCCACCAACACGCCTGCTGCCCACGCCTCGTTCACATCCTTATACCCCCCATAGGCCTCTGGCGGCAGCACGGCCACTTGCTTCCCCCGCAGCGCCGCCTGGCGCGCGAGCTGGCGCCACTGCTGCTGCCCGGCGGTGTCGACGTCGAGGGCAAACACCAGCTCGCGCACTTCTCTCGCCCAGTCCCAGCGCCAGCCCTGCACGCCGAAGATCGCCACCACGCGCGGCACACCCGCCGCGAGCAGCGCCAGCGCATCAAAGGCGCCTTCGCACACCCACAGCGGCTCGGCACCGGCCTGCAGCATGGCGGCGTTGAAGTAGCCTTTCTCGCCGGGGAGATGGTCGTGCCGCTTCGCTTTCGGCACCTGCTCTGTAATCCCCACCGCACGGCCGTAGAGGTTCACCAGGCGGCCCTCCGGCGTGGTGTGGGGACAGACCACGCGGCCGCCGCGCCAATCCCGCGCTTTGTGCGGCCAGGTGCCCGGCGCGGCATAGCCCACGCCCAGCTGCTGTGCCAACGCCAGGGGAATACCGCGCTGCTGCAGGTACGCTTCGCCGCGGCTCCCCGGTAGGGCGGCCTGGAACACGGCGAGCTGCTGCGTCAGGTCGAGCCGCGCTGGGGCGGGGTCACGCGGTACCGATGCACGTGCCGTTGGCTGTCTGGCGAGCGATGGCTGGAGCGTGCGTGGCACGGGCTGCTGGCGAGCTGGAGGCCTCCGGAGCGCTGTCTGCCGCTGCTGCTCTTCGC
>DATGVV010000372.1:0-2879 GCA_035299885.1 Chloroflexota bacterium
TGCCGCCTGACCGCAGGCCAGGATCGCTGCCTATGCCGCCGATGATGCCCTCTCTGCCAAGATGGGCTGAGACGTGCGACCCGTTTAGCCGAAATGGCGGGCTTTGGCCTGACAGGGATGGCTAGCTGGGAGCGGACTCCCAGACAACTTGCGGCCCAATGCCGGGCGTGATTCCCGGCCCTCGCGGCAACCGAGGAACAGCGTTTCCCCCACGGTAGCGACTGGCCATCAATCCGTGCAGCGGGGAGAAATCCGGCTCCCTCCCGACTCCAACGGGACCATGCCGGTAGCAGGCGACTACGGACAGCGCAAGCGAACGTACGGCGGAACCATCGTTATCATGCATCTGGCCAACGTGGAGTAAGAGGCCAGCCCAAACGGGAACGAGCCGAGGCCGCGGGCATGTCTCAGTGCCGGCGTTGCTCTCAGCAGGCTCCGGTGGATAGTACGGTCCTACCGTCGCGCAACATGGGTCGCAGGAACGGGATAACCGCCGTGCTCCTCTCCGTGGTGGTCGATACACGGAGCAGGCGCCAGCCGCATGGACGCGGCGGCAGGATTGCCTGAGAAGCGAACGCCCGCGGGAAAGCCGCGGGATAAGCTGACGCAGGCACGCTGGTCGGGAAGGTAGGGGCACCAGTCGGAGTGCACAGGTCATGAGCACGGCGAAGTCGCCCGTGGATGAATGGAACACGCTGCCCTGGCGGCAATACCAGCGGACGGTGTTCAAGCTCCAAACGCGCATCGACCGAGCCAAACGGCGTGGCGATGAGAAGGCAGTCCGCAGACTCCAACGCCTCTTGGTGAGGTCCCGGTCCGCCAAGCTGCTGGCGGTTCGGCGGGTTTCCCAGGACAACCGGGGTAAGCGCACGGCGGGGGTGGATGGAGTGAAACTCCTGACGCCTGCCCAGCGACTGGCACTGGCCGCACGCTTGACGCTCCCGACCAAGGCTCGACCGACGCGTCGGGTCTGGATTCCCAAGCCGGGAACCACCGAGCAACGGCCCCTGGGCATCCCAACCATGGCTGACCGCGCGGCACAGGCACTGCTCAAACTGGCCCTGGAACCCGAATGGGAAGCGGTGTTCGAGCCGAACAGCTACGGGTTCCGGCCGGGTCGCTCCGTCCACGATGCGATCGGCGCGCTCTTTACCGGCATCAAGGCGAAGCCAAAGTACGTCCTGGACGCCGACATTGCCCGCTGTTTCGACCGCATTGACCAGCAGGCCCTCGTGCACAAGCTCCACACCACACCGACGTTTCGCCGGGCCATTCGGGCCTGGCTCAAGGCCGGCGTGTTGGAAGGGCCGACGTTGTTTCCCACAGAGGCTGGAACACCGCAAGGCGGCGTGCGCAGCCCACTGCTGGCCAACGTCGCCTTGCACGGCTTGGAGACGGCCATCGTCTCTGCCTTTCCGGCAACCGGCACGAAGAAGGGCGTCGTGGCACCAATCGTGGTGCGCTATGCCGACGACTTCGTCGTCCTCCATCCCGACCTGCCGTGTGTCGAGCGGGCGCAGGCGGTGGCCACATCCTGGCTGGCCGACATGGGCTTGGAACTCAAACCGAGCAAGACCCATGTGGGACATACCCTGCACGCGTATGGAGGGCAGGCAGCCGGCTTCGACTTCCTGGGCTTCACGGTGCGGCAATTCCGCGTGGGAAAGACGCATTCGGGCAAAACCAGGGCCGGAGCGCGGCTCGGCTTTAAGACCATCATCAGGCCGAGCAAGGCAGCGCTGGGGCGGCACGCCCGCGCACTGGGCCAGAAGGTCCGCTACCACAAGGCAGCGACGCAAGCCGCCCTGATTGGGCAACTCAACCCGATCATCGCAGGGTGGAGTCGCTACTACTCGGCCGTGGTGGCCAAGGCGGCCTTTTCGGACATGGACCACGTCCTCTTCGCGCAGCTTCGGCGCTGGGGGCGGCGGCGCCATCCCGGTAAGAGTGCGCACTGGGTCGCTCGGCAGTACTGGCACCCCGAGCAAGGCCGCTGGCGCTTCGCCACGCGGGATGGGATGAGCCTGCGGAAACACGCCACGACGGCTATCCGCCGGCATGTCAAGGTTCGCAGCGCCAAGAGTCCCTTCGATGGCGATTGGAGCTATTGGGCCGCCAGAACCGGTAGGCATCCGAGCCTGCCAGGTTATGTCGCAGCCGTGCTTCGTCGCCAAGGCGGGAGGTGTGTCTGGTGCGGATTGCACTTCGGGCCGGAGGAGCCGTGGGAAATCGACCATCGAATCCCGCTCGTCTTGGGCGGGCAGCGATGCATGAGCAACCTGCAACTCCTCCATCGACATTGCCATGACCAGAAGACTGCCGAAGATGGTTCTTCGGCGAGAGGTACCCGTGACAAGGACCGGACCAGCGAGGAGCCGGATGAAGGGAAAGCTTTCATGTCCGGTTTTGCAGACGAGTCGGTCGGGCGACCGGTCGGCTTAGTTTAACAGACGAAGCATCGAAATGAGTGTAGAGGGCGGAGAAAGGCACTGTCGATGACCTTGCCCAATACCCCCGCCAACGAGTTACCATCTCTTGCGGGTACGAACCATGTGCGCCCGAATCCCGAGGTACTGGAACGCTGCCGTCGCCGTCGCTTTACGGCAGCCGACAAGCTGCGGATTGTCCAGGAGGCGGATGCGGCCGCCGCGGTCCAGCAGGTCGGCGCGTTGCTGCGCCGCGAAGGGCTGTACGCGTCCCAGCTCGCCGCCTGGCGCCGGTTGCGCGATGCCGGCGCCCTCAGTGCCTTGACCCAACCCCGTGGCCGCAAGCCGGCTGACCCCGTCGCCACCGACCTGGCACGCCTCCAGCGGCAGAACGCCGACCTGACTCGACGGCTGGCGGTGGCCGAAGAGATTATCGCCAGCCAAACAAAAGTC
>DATGVV010000373.1:0-11117 GCA_035299885.1 Chloroflexota bacterium
CTGACGAAGGTAACATTACGAAGGTAACTCCACGGCGCGTCAAGGAAAATATCGCCCTGCCAATAGTCTTGCTCCGGTGGACCAACAATTTCCGCCAACGCTTGGTTGATCAAAGAAGCTCGGGTCGCGCCTCGAAATCGATGTTGGCTTGCTCTACCGGCGAAAGCTTTGAAAACCTTGCACTACGCTCTTCGTGCGTCATGGGTTCACCAAGGGGACCCCGGCCAATCCGTTTGGCTTTCTTCGCCAGGGCGAGGGGCTTCGCCGTAGCTTCGGGGGCACGATTCACCTTGGAGCGCGCTGCTTCAAACACAATGAACACAGCGAGGAAGAAAACGACAATCTCAATGATCAACTTTCGCGAGCCTTGCCCTGCGAGTTGATCGACTGAAAGGCGATGACGCGAGATCTCCAGCGCCTTCGCGCGCTTGAGTGTACTCAGCAGTTTCAGAGGCCGCAGAAGCTCCAGAGCCCCAATCTTCTCCGCTATGGGCACGCCGTAGGCGTTGGTGCTGACTCCTGGGCGATACCGGTTGACCTGCACGGGAGGCATTGCGATCATCTAGCGGCTCCTGGTCGGGTAGCAGCCTGCCGAATCGCCTCTACCAACAACTCGCACCACATATCACCTCCGCGTGGGGCAGTCACCCACTAACGTTTCGACCGTCGCCACCTGGTCGCGTTGACCGTTCGCTGAGTCGTTACATGCAGTTCACCATAGCGTGTAGGGCCGGTTGACCGACTCGGCTGGGGCGCTGAATGCCCTTTACAGTACACGATTCGTCGAGCCGGCTGCAAGCTTTGGCCAGATTGTCCATTCGTTTTGCGGTCAGTTTTGCGGTCTTCGAAAAGCCCGCGGGTGGCAGCTAACAGCTGCGCGTGCCCGTTACGAGCGTGATCCTAGAGGCGACGAGCGGATTCGAACCGCTGCATAGGGGTTTTGCAGACCCCCGCCTTACCACTTGGCCACGTCGCCGGGCCGGCGCCGGGACGGCGCCGCAGGCGTATTTTAGCCAGTGCGCAGCTTGTTTAGCGAGCAGCCCGCCGGCTAGGCAGGCGCCGCGGCATAGCCGGTTAGCGTTCTGAATAAGCCTGCCGAGCTGGCGCGCCCGGCGGGCGTGATGCTACTCCAGGCCTAAGCGGCCACTGCACATCCGTGCAGCTACCGTGATAACCTTGGACCGGTGGAGCAGGTGTCCTACATCGAGGCGCCGTGCCGCTCGGCTATCAATGCCGTCAAGGGCATGCCCTTCAAGTGGAGCATCAATCCCTATCGCGGCTGCCGTCATCGCTGCGTGTACTGTTTCGCCCGCCAGTACCAGGCTTGGCACGAGCTGGATGCCGGGTTGGACTTTGAAAACAAGATTTTCGTCAAGATCAACCTACCCGAGGTGCTGCGGGCCGAGCTGCGCAAGGCCAGCTGGAAACGAGAGCGGGTGGTGGTTGGCACGGCCACCGACTGCTACCAGCCGATCGAGGGACATTACCAGCTGACGCGTCGCACGCTCGAGGCGCTGCGGGACCACTACAACCCGACCGAGATCATCACCAAGGGCACGATGATCCTGCGCGACATCGACGTGCTGGCCGAGCTGGCCCAGCGTGCCGAATGCTCCGTGAACGTCAGCATCACCACCGTGGACGAGGACCTGTGGAAGAAGCTCGAGCCCGGCACGCCGCGGCCGCTGAAGCGGTTGGAGGTCATGCGCGAGCTGGTCCGGGCCGGCGTGAACGCGGGCGTGCTCATCGCACCATGCGTGCCAGGCATCACGACCCAGCCGGGCGTGCTGGAGCGGCTGCTCGAGGCCGCTGCGAAGTACGAGGCGCGCTACGCCTGCCACGGCGTGCTGCGCCTGGCGCCGGGCACGCGCGAGTGGTACTTGAGCTTCGTGCAGAGGGAGTACCCTCAGCTGTATGAGGGCTACTTGCGGCTGTACGCGCGCGGGGCGCATCCTTCGTCCGAGTACGCACACAAGGTCGACGCGCGCGTAGCCGAGGCCAAAGCGCTGTACCAGGTTGGGTTAAACCCCGCCCCGCGCGCGAAGCCCCTTCAGCCGGCGCTGCTCGACGGTTGACGAATGGACCCTAATCCGAATCCTCTCCCGGTCCTACGCGGACGGCGAATGCGGGAGAGGGGACTACTCGCGCTGCTGCCGCTGCTCCTATGCGCCTTCGGGCCCCCGCGGGTGGGCGATCGGCTGGGCCTGCCCATGTTTGAGGTGCAGGCAGCGCAGCTGCGGACCATCCGGGCGACGGCCATGCCGCCGCTGCGGGCTCGCGCGGCCATTCTGATGGATTTCGCCTCGGGCAGGGTGCTGTACGACAAGGCCGCTCACCAGCGGCTGGCTCCGGCCAGCACCACCAAGATCATGACCGCCCTGCTTACCTTCGAGAGCGGCCAGCTCCAGGCCGAGGCCACGGTTTCTGCCCTGGCGGCCGGCCAGCTCGGTACCAGGATGGGCTTGCAGGCGGGCCAGCGGTTCGCCGTGCGCGACCTGCTGTATGGCCTGCTGCTGCCTTCGGGCAACGACGCCGCCGTGGCCCTGGCCGAGCACGGCGCGCGGACGGTGCAAGCGTTCGTGGACCGCATGAACGCCAGGGGGAAGGAGCTTGGCCTGGCGGAAACCACGTTTGTAAACGCGCACGGCCTGGACGATCCCAGGCACCTATCCAGCGCGTACGACCTGGCCCAGCTGGCCCGCTTCGCCCTGCGCGACGAGCCGTTGTTCGACCAGTATGTGAGCAGGGCCCATCACAGCATCCCCGCCGGGCCGGGCCACCCCGAGGTGGCGCTGGACAACCTCAACCAGCTGCTGGGCAGCTATCCCGGCGCGGATGGCGTGAAGACCGGCACCACCGCGGCCGCCGGCGAGTCGCTTGTGGGCAGCGCAACGCGCAGCGGCCATCGGCTGCTGATGGTCGTTCTGGGCAGCACCGATCGCTACGCCGACGCGCGCAATGTGCTGGACAGCAGCTTTGCCGGCTCCGTCTGGCTGCGTCCGGACGTGTTCCTGCCGTATGCCCTGCCGGTTCTGGTGCGCGATACTGCTGAGGCGGTCCTGCCGGCCTGGCAAGCTCCTCAAGTGCAGGCCTTTCTCGACGCGGATGATCTCAGCGCTACGTTCACGGTCGTGGGCCGCGAGCTGCTGAAGACGCCGCTGGAACCGCTCGGATGAGCCGCGAACGGCTGCAGAAGGTGCTGGCCCATGCCGGCGTAGCCTCCCGCCGTCAGGCCGAGCAGCTTATCAGCCAGGGGCGCGTCAAACTCAATGGCCAGGTCGTGACGCAGCCGGGCACGACCGCCTCGCTCGGCGAAGACGCGATCGAGGTCGATGGCAGGCCGCTGACTGCGCCGGAAGCTTTCGAGTACTACCTCCTGAACAAGCCCCGCGGGGTGGTCACCACCGTGCGCGATCCGCAGCGCCGCCCAACGGTCTTGAGTCTGCTGAAAGGCGTGAAGGCGCGCGTCTACCCCGTAGGCCGGCTCGACGCCGACTCGGAGGGCCTGCTGCTGCTGACCAACGATGGCGAGCTGGCGCATCGCCTCACTCATCCCCGGTTTGGCGTCGAGAAGGAGTACGCCGTCGAGCTGGCCGAGCCCGCCAGCAAGCAGGAGGTCGATAGAATACGCCAGGGCGTCGAGTCCCAGGGAGAGCGGCTCAAGCCGCGGCAGGTCCGGCTGCAGGGCGCCGGCGGCTTGCGGCTTGCGGTCGTCCTGGCAGAAGGCAAGAAGCGCGAGGTGCGGCGCATGTTCGAAGCGGTCGGCCGGCCTGTGGCCCGGCTGCGGCGGGTGCGTTTTGGTCCGCTGCGGACCGGCAATCTGCCTCCTGGCCAGTACCGAGCGCTGACGAACGAAGAGATCGAGCAATTAAGAGCCGCTACTTCGGCCTAACGGGCCTGCCCGCCTCCGGCAAGGGCACCTTCAAAGACCTGCTTTTGGAGGAGCTGGATCGCCGCGGCGTGCCTCACGCGTACTACAGCCTGTCCGACGAGCTTCGGGCGGAGGTCCGCTTCCGGGGCCTGCCCGTCGATCGCGACGTGCTGCGCAGCATGGGCCACGAGCTGCGACTGAAACACGGCAGCGGTGTGCTGTCCCGGAGAGTGCTGGATCGCATTGCCTTCGCCCTGCGCCAGGGCGTGCAGTACCCGGTGACCATCATCGACGCCATCCGCAACCCGGGTGAGGTACGGCTCCTGCGGGAGTCGCTCGGAGACGATTTCGTGCTGGTGTCAATCGAAGCGCCGGTAGACGCCATCATCGCCCGGATTCGCGCCCGCGCGCGAGCCGGCGACGTGCTGGACGACGAGGAGCTGGCCCGCCAGGTCTTGGCCGCCGAGATGGGACTGAACGAGCCGGAGCACGGCCACAACATCGCCGACTGTATCGCCATGGCCGACGTTCGCGTAGACAACGCCGGCGGGCTGCCCGCGCTGAAGGCCGCGGTAGCCGATTTCGTCGAGGCGCAGGTGGCGCCCTCGCTGTGAACCCGTTCTATGAGGCTTGCCGGCCGGTTATCGCCGCGCTCCTGTGGGCGTTGGCTGACTTCCGCCTCGAGGGCAAGGAGCGCGTGCCGCGCGAGGGGCCACTGATTGTGGCCAGCAACCATCTTCACCTTGCCGACCCGCCGCTCCTTGGTGGCGTCCTGCCGCGCTACGTGCGTTTCATGGCCAAGCAGGAGGCCTTCAAGTTCCCCTTTGGCCTCATCTTCGCCCCCGCCTATGGCGCTTTCCCGGTCCGGCGCAACCAGATGGATCGGCAGGCCTTGCGCCGGGCCGAGCGCATTCTGAGCGAAGGCGGCGTGGTCGGCATGTTCCCCGAAGGCCACCGCAGCCATGGTAAAGGCCTGCTGCCCGCCTTCGACGGCGCAGCGCTCCTGGCCCGCCGCAGCGGCGCGCCAATCCTGCCGGTGGGCATCGCCGGCACCGAGGCTGTGTTCAACACGAAACCGCGCTGGCCCATCACGGTTCGCATTGGCGAACCCTTCCGCGTCCGCACCGGCTGCCCCCTCAGCGAGGCCACGCGCGACATCATGTGCCGCATCGCCGGCCTCCTGCCGGAGCGCTACCGCGGCGTGTACAGTTCCTCTCCCACCGCGGTGGGAGAGGTTAGGTGAGGGAGACGTGAAACCGGTCGTTGCCATTGTCGGCCGGCCAAACGTCGGCAAATCCACGCTGTTCAACCGCCTGGTTGGGCAGCGCCAGGCGATTGTCGAGGACATCCCGGGGACGACGCGCGATCGCATCTACGGTGACGCCGATTGGGCTGGCCGCGAGTTCACCGTGGTCGATACCGGCGGCATCGCCGTGAACCAGGCTGACAACCTCACGGCGATGATCGAGGAGCAGGCCCTCCAAGCCATGGAGGACGCCGACGTGATCGTGTTCATGCTCGACGTTCGGGCCGGCATCAGCCAGGCTGACGCGGGCGTGGCCGAGCATCTGCGCCGTTCTCAGAAGCCGATTATCGTGAGCGCCAACAAGGCCGACAACCGCGAGCTCGACCTGCAGGCGGCCGACTTCTACCAGCTCGGTCTGGGCGATCCCCTGCCCATCTCGGCCAGCCATGGTCTCGGTATCGGCGAGCTGCTGGATGAGGTCGTGGCCCACCTGCCGCCCGAGCCGGCGGAGCCCGAGCCGGAGCTGTTCAAAGTCGCTATCGTGGGCCGGCCAAACGTCGGCAAGTCTTCTCTGCTGAACACCATCCTGGGCAAGGAGCGGGCTATCGTCAGCGAGATCCCCGGCACCACGCGCGATGCCATCGACACCGTGCTCGAGCACGAGGGCGAGCAGCTGCTGCTCATCGATACCGCCGGCATCCGGCGCCGCGGCCGAGTGGAGCAGGGCATCGAAAAATACAGCGTGATTCGCGCTTTGCGGGCGATCGACCGCTGCGACGCGGCCTGCCTGGTGGTGGACGCGACGGAGATGCTCACCGGGCAGGACCTGCACATCGCCGGCTACGTCAACGAGGCCACCAAGGGCATGCTGCTGGTAATCAACAAGTGGGACCTTGTGCCGAAGACCGAAACCACCATGAACGAGTACCAGGCCGAAATCAAGCGCGAGCTCAACTTCATGGATTGGGTGCCGGCAGTGTTCGTCTCGGCCAAGACTGGCCAGCGTGTCGATCGGGTGCTGCGCAGCGTTCTGGAGATCAAGGAGCAGCGTGAGAAAAGGGTCGGGACGGGCGAGCTCAACCAGATCGTGGCAGAAGCGATGCGCCGCCACCAGCCGCCGGGCGACAAGGGCCGCCAGCTGCGCATCTACTACGCCACCCAAGCCGGGGTGAACCCGCCCACCTTCATCTTTTTCGTGAACGATCCCAAGCTGTCGCATTTCTCATTCAAGCGCTACCTGGAGAACCAGATCCGAGAGCGATTAGGCTTCGGGGGCACGGCCATTAAACTGGTGCTGAAAGCGCGCTCGGATTGAGATGATTGCCTGGCCCACCTTCCTTATGGTCGCGCTGGCTGGATACCTTATTGGATCCATTCCGACCGGCTTTTTGATCGGTCGCAAGCTCGGCATCGATCCGCGCCGCGACGGCAGCGGCAAGACTGGCGCGTCGAATGTCCTGCGGACGCTTGGGCCGAAGCTTGGCCCTAAGGCCTCGGCAGCCGTGCTGCTGTGCGACATGGCCAAAGGCGCCGCCGCCGTGGCCGTGGCCCGGCTGTTGTTCCAGGGCGTACTGGCCGCCGAAGTGGTGGCCGGGGTGACGGCCATCATCGGCCACGTGCTGCCGGTGTTCATCGGCTTCCGCGGTGGACGCGGCGTGGCCACCGCCTTGGGCGCCATGCTGGTTATCAGCCCGCCGGTTGGCCTGGTGGCGCTGGTCAGCGGCGCAGCGATCATCAAGCGCTCGAAGTTGGCCTCGCTCGGCTCGCTGCTCGGCGCCGGGTTGGCGCTGGCAGTGATCGCCGCCCTGGTGGCCAGCCGCCTGCAGCCGCTGCTGGCGCTGATCTACTGCCTGCTGGCCTCGGTCATCCTGGCACTCACCCACCGAGACAATATCCAGCGCCTGGCCTCCGGCAGCGAACGCAAGCTCCAGATTTGAACGTCGTCTTCGGGACGGGCTCATGGGGCACGACACTGGCCATCGTGCTGGCGCGCCAGGAGGTTCCCGTCACGCTGCTGGCCCGCACATCTGAGGAAGCCGCGGCGCTGCGGGACGCAGGGGAGAACCGCCGCTTCCTGCCGGGGGTAGCGTTCCCGCCTTCTCTCAGCATGTCGGCCGATCTCGCCGTCGTGGCCGAGGCCGAGACGCTGACCCTGGCCGTGCCTGCCGCGACGGTGCCGGCAGGGGTGGAGCGCGTAGCCTCCCGCCTGCCGAGAGGCGCTATCGTGGTCAGCGGCGGCAAGGGCCTGGTCCAGACCAGCCAGGCCGAGGCGCCGCGCCGCCTCAGCGAGGTTATCGCCGCCGCCATCCCGAATCCAGTCTGCGCATTGTCGGGCCCCAACCTCGCGCCTGAGATTGCGCGCGGACTGCCCGCCGGAACCGTCGCGGCCTCCTCGAACGAGCACGCGGCCAGGAAGATCCAGCAGCTGTTCACCTGTCAGAGCTTCCGCGTCTACACCTCCACCGACGTCGTTGGCGTTGAGCTGGGTGGCGCGCTCAAGAATGTGGTGGCGTTGGCGGCCGGCGCCGCTGATGGCATGCATCTGGGCGACAACGCCAAAGCGGCGCTGATGACGCGCGGCCTGGCCGAGATGGGCCGCCTGGGCCGAGCGCTGGGGGCCGAGCCGCTCACCTTCGCCGGACTGGCTGGCCTCGGCGACCTGGTGGCCACCTGCGCCAGCCCTATCAGCCGCAACCGCCGTCTGGGTGAGGCGCTGGCCAGCGGCCGCGGCCTGGCCGAGGCTCAGCGTGAGGTCGGCCAGATAGCCGAGGGCGTGCCTACCACCCGTGCCGCCGTCGAGCTGGCCCATCAGGCCGGTGTGGAGATGCCCATCGCGCAGCAGATGTACGCCGTCCTGTTCGAGGGCAAAGACCCCCGCCAGGCGGTCCTCGACCTCATGCAGCGCGAGCCCAAAGCCGAGCTTTAGGTGGGGCTCCTAAGTGCAGCCCCTCGCTAACGACTAACGACTGACGACTAACTCCTAACGCCTTACGACTTACGCGTGCGCCACCTGGGCGGTGGTGGCCTCGATCTCCTTGGCGCGCATCACTTCCTCCTTCAGCAGCTCCCACACGTGGTAGGCAAGCTGGCCGAACTCGGGCTGAGCCTTCAGCTTGTAGACCTCGCGCGGCCGTGGGAAGCCGACCTGGATGTCCGCCTTGATGCGCCCCGGATGGGCCGTCATGACAATCATCCGATCGCTCAGGACCAGCGCCTCGTCGATGCTGTGCGTGATGAAGATGACCGTCTTGCGTGTCTCGTCCCAGATGCGCAGCAGCTCTTCCTGGAGCAGGATCTTGTTCTGCTCGTCGAGGGCGGCGAAGGGCTCGTCCATCAGCAGGATCTCGGGGTCATTGGCGAAGGCGCGGGCAATGCTCACGCGCTGCTTCATGCCGCCCGACAGCTGGAAGGGGAATGAGTCCTTGAAGCGCGTCAGCCCCACCTTCAGGATGTACTCGTCCACGATCGGTTGGTAGACCTTCTTGTCAACCCCGCGCATGCGCAGGCCGTAGGAGATGTTGTCGCGGACGCTCATCCAGGGGAAGATCGATTGCTCCTGGAAGATCATGGAGTTGACGCGCTTGGAGCGATCCGCGTGGCGGACGTTCATCTCTCCGTAGCTCTGCTTGTCCAGCCCGGCTACGATGCGCAGCAGCGTGGTCTTGCCGCAGCCGCTGGGACCGACGATGCAGGTGAACTGGCCCTGCGGGATGTTCAGCGTGACGTCGTCCAGGGCCACCACCGGATCGGGGCGGCCCGGAAAGATCTTGGTGAGGTTGCGGATCTCAACCTTGTCTGGCATAGACAGAGAGGATATCCGACCCGCCCCGCTTTGCGCTACCATCGCCGGACTTCTCGCTGGAGGCTCAAATGGCTGATTTGCCGCTGACTCTCGCCTGCTGGGACTACGACCGAACGCGGCCGCTGTTGGATGGCCGGGTGCGGCCCGAAGGCATCGACCTGAACATCCAGGTGATGCGGCCGCGGGTCATCTTCTCGCGCATGCTGCAGCACCAGGAATTTGACGTCTCGGAGCTGTCGCTGTCGTCGTACATGACGCTCGTCGCCCGTGGCAACTGCCCCTTCGTGGCCGTGCCGGTGGCGCTGTCGAAGATCTTCCGCCACTCGTGCATCTACGTCCGAAACGGCGCGGGCATTCAGGAGCCGCGGGACCTCAAGGGCAAGCGCGCCGGCACAATCAACTACACCTCAACCGGCGTGGTGTTCATGCGCGGCATGCTGCAGCACGAGTACGGCCTGCTGCCCGAGGACGCCCACTGGTTCGCCGGGCAGCTCAACGCCTCGACGGAGCTGGTGCAGCCCGTCGCCGTCAGCCTGCCTCCCAACGTGAAGCTCGATTTTCTGAGCCAGGGCCAGACCCTTGAAGGCATGCTGCATGACGGCGAATTGGATGCGCTGTTTTCGCTGTACATCCCCGAGCTGTTCGAGCAGGGCTCGCCAGCCATTGCCCGACTGTTCCCCAACTTCAAAGAAGTTGAGCAGGACTATTACCGCCGCACCGGCATCTTCCCCATCATGCACACCGTGGTCGTCCGAAGGGATGTCTACGACCAGCACCCATGGGTCGTCCAGAGCATCTACAAGGCCTTTTGCCAGGCGCGGGACCTGGCCGTGAACGGGCTGTACGACACCGACGCGCTGCGCATCTCCCTGCCCTGGCTGGTCGATCACGTGGAGGAAACGTGGCGGGTGCTGGGGAAGGACTTCTGGGCCTATGGCCTGGAGCCCAACCGACCCACCCTAGAGGCACTCGCTCAGTACCTGGTGGAGCAAGGCTTCGCCCCTCGCCAGGTAAGGCCCGACGAGCTGTTCGCCCCCGAAACGATGTGAGCACTGCTCAGCCGGCTACTTGCCCTGAACCAGGGGATAGAATCGAGCCCACGATGCCCTAGGAGGACACCCGATGGAGCGGCGTACGCTTGGTTTGGCCCTACTCGTTCTTGTTCTCGCTGGCTGCGGGTCCGCCAGCCCCGGCAGCGCCACATCCTCGGCCGCGGCTCCGGCCGGCTCGGCTGCCGCCGCGGCAGCCTCCGGCGGCCCGACAATCACCTTCAACTACGGCACCTCCACGGCAACCCAAGCGTCGACGCTTCCGATTCTCATGGCGCAGCAGAAGGCATTCGACACCAAGAACAACCTGAAAATCGGCGTGGTCAACACCGAGGGCGGCTCCCGTGGCCTTCAGGTGCTGCTTGGCGGCCAGCTGCAAGCCATGGAAGTCGGGCTTGCGCCCGTAGTCATCGGCAACGCGCAAGGCGCTAACTTCCGATTGATCACGTCGACCACGAACTCGATCCCGTACATCTTCTTCGGCGCGAAAGGCATCAACGCCGGCAACGCCGCCCAGAAGCTGAAGGGCTCGAAGATCGGCGTGAGCACCTACGGCTCGGAAAGCGACGTCGCCGCGAACTTCTTCCTGGAAAAGATCGGGCTCGCCCGCGACAAGGACGTGGCGGTGGTCCAGATCGGCGGAGGAACGGCGCGCCTGAGTGCGTTGCTGGGCGGCGCTATCGGAGCATCGCCTCTCACGGCGGTTGACCAGCTGAAGGCCAAAGCCGAGGGCCTGGAGCCACTGTTGGATCTCACCCGCGACTCCAAATGGATATTCGATGGCGTCGTGGTCGAAAAGGGCTATGCGGATGCGCACCAGGAGACCTTCCTGAGCCTGGCCAAAGCGATGATGGAAGGCAACTACTACGCCCGCAGCCACCCCGATGAGAGCAAGAAAATCCTGGCCGAGCAGAACAAGACGACTGACATGCAGCTTATCAACGCTGCCTACGATGAATTCCTCGCGGGGCCCGTGGACCTACGGCCCACCGACGAAGGCATCCAGCAGGTCATCAAGCAGGTGCCGGTCCTCAACCAGGTTCAGCTGAAAAGCCAGACCCCTGGCGACTACGTCGATCTCACCGTGCTGGACAAGCTGAAAGCCAGCGGCGTCAGCGATCAGCTGAGGAAGCAGTACAACATCTCGCT
>DATGVV010000374.1:0-12385 GCA_035299885.1 Chloroflexota bacterium
ATGGTCGTGCCGTACAGCAGCGGCCGGCCCGGACCTTCCTGCTGGCCGACTTCCTCGATGAGGCCACGGCCTTCGAGCGTGGCGATCACACCATCGCTGTTGACGCCGCGGATGGCCTCGATGTGCGAGCGGGTTACCGGCTGCTTGAACGCGACGATGGCCAGCGTCTCGAGCGCGGCCGAGGATAAACGGACGGTCTGCTCCAGGCCTAGAAAAGCCTGCACGTACGGCGCCGACTCTGGCGCGGTAACCATCCGGACGCGATCCTTGAGGCGAGCGATGCTGATGCCGCGGCCCTTGTAGTCTTCGGTCAGGATGGTAAGCAGGTCCTCGATGGCCTCGATCGGGATGTCCAGCACCTTGCGCACCTGGAGCAGATCGACCGGCTGATCGGCCACGAACAGGATACTCTCCAAAGCCGCTTTCAGCTCGGCCATCTCCGGCATAAGAACAAGGATAGGGGCGCTAGTTGGTGAAGGACTCCCAGCGCTCGCGCAGTTCTCGTATCTGGTCGGATGCGAGGTTGGCCTCGGCGTAGCGGGCCAGGACATACGCGCTCGTGAGGTCGCGGCTCAGGTCCGAGCCAACCTCCTCGTCGAGGGCCGGCTCGAACTCCAGCGGCGTGGCCGCGGGCGCGCGCGGCCGCTCGTGCTCGCTGCACCAGCGCAAAACGGCCCGATAGAGCTGGCGGATCGAGCTGGCCACCAGCGGTGGTTGAGGCTCCGCCGGGCTGGCGGCTATCGGGCGGCCCCCAAACGAACGGCGGATCCCGCGCAGCATCTGGCGCAGCTGGCTCCAGAACAGCGCCCAGGACCACACCGAGCTGCGCTCCTCATCATCCCCACTGATCCGGCCCCGATACCGCCCGGCCAGCCAGATGGCCACCAGCGCGATAAGCATCGAGAAGACGAGCGCCAGCAGCACCGGCACAGGCAGGTGCCGCTGCAGCCAGGCCAGGATGGTGGCGTCGGGATTGACCAGCGGCCTCCGACCGAGCAGCCGTCCACCGGCTTCCTGACCTTGCCGGAAGTGCAGCAGGCCGAACAGCCAGACCAGCGCGGGCCCAAGCCAGTTCGCGGCGACGTACGTCGCCGCCTGCCAAATCAGTCCGATGACAGCCGCCACGGCGCGCAGGATGCCCACCAGGATGTCGCCACCGGCAAAGCTCACCAGCGCGACGGCGCCGATCATGCCGGCGCTGATGCCGGACAGCAGCATCAGCCACGTGCCATTCAATTGGTTGGCCGCGCGGCGGAACGCGTGCTCCTCCATCTCCTGCTGGCGGATCAGGCCCAGCCAGCTGAGACCGGCCAGCAGGTAGATTGCCAGCAACAGCCCCAGCCCCTGCCGGTCAGGCTCGAATGCCGGGACGCGCGCGAACAGCAACAGGCCCAGCAGCCCCAGGAAGGCGGCGAAGCCACCCAGGAACCAGCCCGCCGCCGCTTGCGAGCTGACCTCGCCCAGCGCCAGCCATACGCCCAGCGCCAGCAGGACGAAGCCGGCCAGCCAGGCCACGCCCACTGCGTGGTAAGGCACCATGAAGCCGATGAATGAGCCGATAACCACCGCCGGCAGCCCGTACTGATGCAGCCACGCCGGCCCCCACCGCGTGCGATCCAGGAAGCGGCCGGCCAACGCCGGCACGAGGACCAGCTCCAGCAGCCAGGCGAATGGGTAGCGCATCGTGGCGGTGCCGTCGCCAGTCGCCAGGAAGAAGCTGAACCAGGCGTACAGCCACAGTGAAATCAGCAGCGCGCTGACGCCTGGTATCAGCCCGTCACGCAGCCAGCTGTACATGGTCCTGCTGCTCCCATAGGTCGTCGTACTCGGTGGTCAGCACCGGTACCCCGGGCAGCCGCGGCGCCTGGCCCGGCCCCGTCTTGACGTACCACACGGTCAGCGGTCGCCTGCGCCGGACATTGTCGATACTGGCCAGCAAGCGCTGGTCGAACATGGCGGTGATGAGCACCACGCTGGCTTCGAACGGCAGGCCCGCCGATTCGCTCAGCAGCACCTCGGCAATGCGGCTTTCCGTGTGCGGCCCAGCTAGGGCCAACGCTTCGAGGATGCGTTGCAGCTGCCGCGGGTCAACGCTCACCGGTACCCGCAGGGCCCCGCCTTCGCCGCACGCCCCGTCGCCGAACACGCCCACCGGGTATTTGCGATCGAGGGCCCAGCGGGCCAGTGATGCGGCCAGGCTGATGGCGAATTCCAGCTCCTGCGTCCCTTCGCTGACCCAGGTGATAGCCGGCACCCGGAAGTTCAGGAAAATCGCCAGCGCCAGGTCGGTGGTCGGCTCGAACACGCGCACCAGCAAGTCGCGGCTGCGGGCGCTGGCCCGCCACTCGATGTGTCGCAGCGAGTCACCGGGCTGGTAGCTGCGCACCCCGATCGTCCGGCTGGGGTCGGTCAGGATGACGCGGTTCACGCTTTGCATGCCCACGATACGCCTGGAGGCTGGCGCTGGCAGCTCCAGCTCGAACAGCTTGGGATACACCAGCAGTTGGTCGACATGCTGGAACCTCGACCGGCGGCTGGTCCACCCGAGCAGATCGCCCGATTCGAGGCTGGCCGGGCCGAACGAAAAGAGTCCCCGGCGGCGGCAGGATACGGTGTAGCGCCGCACCACTTGCTCGTACGGCAGCATCGGCAGCAGGTTGCGGAGATAGCCGCGCACCGTATCGGGATCGTCCACGATGCGAGCTCCCGGCATGGGCAGCCGAAGCGGCACCACCTCTTCGCTCTTGAGCCAGGTCAGCGGCAGCAGCTTGCGGTTGGCGATCCGCAGTGTGAGGGTCACGTCCTCGCCCCAGGTGGCGCTGGAGGCGCTGAGGCTGCGGTCGTATTCCAGGCCTGCCAGGCAGTGGCGGTCCCACAGCAGCTCCGAACCGGCGATCAGCAGGCCGAACAAGCCGGCCAGCGTCAGCAGCGGCTGACCCAGCCAGGCGCCCAGGCCCGCTGCCAGGACCAGCACGATCATCCAATAGCGGTTGACGATCATGCTTCCGCCTCAACTGGCACCGGCTCCGTCTGACGCAGCTTGTCGATGACCGACTCTGCCGTCGCGCCCCGGAGTCGGGCGGCCGAGCTCAGGATGAGCCGATGGACGAGCACGGGAGCTGCCAGGCGCTTCACGTCATCAGGCATCACGTACGAGCGGCCCTCCAGCAGCGCCCAGGCCTGGCAGGCGCGGTACAACGCCAGCGCCGCTCGCGGGCTGGCGCCCAGCGCCAGGTCGGCGTGGCCGCGGGTGGAGCGGACCAGCCGCAGCAGGTAGTCGCGCACGTCGTCGGCCACGTGGACCTCGCCCCGACGGCGCTGCCATTCTTGCAGGTCGGCGGGCCCGGCCACCGGCTCGAGATCCGGCAAAGGATCTGCGGCGGCGAAGCGGGTCAGGACCAGCGCCTCCTCGTCTTCTTCCGGGTAGCCGACCTGGATCTTCAGCAGGAAGCGATCGAGCTGCGCTTCCGGCAGCGGGAAGGTGCCTTCGAGCTCGATCGGGTTCTGCGTGGCTGCCACCAGAAATGGTCGCGGCAGGGGCAAAGCCAGGCCCTCGACGCTCACCTGGCGCTCCTCCATAGCCTCCAGCAGCGCCGACTGAGTGCGCGGGGTGGCCCGGTTGATCTCGTCGGCCAGCAGGAGGTTGGCGAACACCGGTCCCGGCCGGAACTCGAACTGCGCCGTTTGCTGGTTGAATACTTGCGAGCCGGTGATGTCGGACGGCAGCAGGTCGGGCGTGAACTGCAGCCGCCGGAAGGAGCACGCCAGCGAAGCGGCCAGCGTTTTGGCCAGCAGCGTCTTGCCCACGCCTGGCACATCCTCGATGAGGACGTGGCCCTCGCACAGCAGCGACACCAGCAGCAGCTTGGCCACGTCGCGCTTGCCGACCACCACCCGGTCGATGTTCACCAGCAGCGGCTCGAACGTGGTCTGCTCGCTCACCGCCATGGTGGCGTAATGCTAGGGCATCGAGCAGTCAGCTTTCAGCCGTCAGCTAGTAGGCGACAGTCGGTTGGGAACTAACGACTAACGACTTATAACGATTCGCCCGAACGCCGACAGCTGCCACACGCGGATGCGAGCCTGCTTCAGCAGCTCCAGGACGGCCAGGAAGGTGACGATCACGTCCTCGATGCCACGGCAATCCTCCAGCAGCCGGTCGAACGCCAGCGTGCGAGCGCTGCTGAGCCCCGCTTCGATGGTGGCGATGCGGTCCGCCTGGGTGATACGCGGCCCAGCCGGAGCAGGCTCCTCGGGAAGCTGCTCGAGCGCCGGCTCCAGGGCCCGGCGGAAGCTCTCGACCAGCCCGTCGAGCTCCAGGCCGGTGAGCGTGACCTTTGGCGGGATTTCGTCGGGCGGGCCGCCTGCGCGCCCAAAGCTCTGGCCCCGGCTTTCCCTCAGATCGCGCAGCGCCTCGGCCACCTGCTTGAAGCGCCGGTACTCCTCGAGCTGCCTCGCCAGCTCCTCGGCGGGATCCTCCACGGCCTCGGCCTCGAGCGGCGGCTCGGCCCGAGGCAGCAGGCTGCGCGACTTGATCAGCAGCAGCTTGCCCGCTACCACCAGGAAGTCGGCCGCGGCCTCCAGCTTCATCTCGGCCCGCATCAGACTCAGGTACTGCATGTACTGGTCGACCACCAGCACCAGCGACACCCCCGAGATGTCGAGCTCGTTGCGCTCGATCAAATGCAGCAGCAAATCGAGCGGCCCCTCAAAGACCGGCAGCTTGACCGGCAGGAGCTTGTGCCCCGGAGTCATGCTGCTCCCCTCCTACATCCGCCGTCCGCGTAGGACTGGGAGAGGCCAGGTGAGGGTACCCAGACGGCCATCAATGCAGTGCGTCCGCTTCCTGCAGAGCCTGCATCCTCGCGTCAACACTGTATGAGTGATGGCCCGCGATCAGGCCCACAACGTCGATAGACAGGCCCGCCTCCGCTGCCATCGCAGCACCGCGGGCGGCGTGGCCGTGCAGCGCCTGGATAGCAGCGCTCCGTGCAGCTAGAGCGGGCAGCAACCGAGGGGCGAAGCTCTCCAGCAGGGTCACGAGCACCCGATAGCGGGCGCCCGGTGGGGCCAGGCTCTTGCCGACATCGTGCAGCAAGCCCGCCAGCAGCAGGTGGCGATCCGATTCCCAGCCCCAGGCCTCGAGCGTGCTGGCCACGGCGAGCCCTTCGAACTGGTCGGCGGGCATCATGCGCGCGAACAGCTCCGCCTCGGAGGCTGTGAGCCACATCGGCGGCGCCAATGATTGGCGCTCCTGGAGGTGCCATACGAGCTGGCGGACGGTGTGAAATTTCGGGACAGCATCAGGATATCCGGTCTTCGGTGGAATCAGGTACCGACGATGAATCTTTCGACGAGCCGACTGGCGGGACCCAGCAGGATGCCGAGTACATCCAGGCTGCTGAGCTGCGGAAGCAGCCTGGGAAGGAAGACGATCAGCATGAGGACTCCGGGACCCGCGTCGCGATAGGGGCGGAGCCAACCAGCCACGCGTTTGGGCACTAGGTTGTACAGCACGCTGAATCCATCTAAGGGCGCGACAGGCAGGAAATTAAAGAGCGCTAGGCCAATGTTCAGCGACAGGATCACACGAAGAAATACGCGGACCGCGGGCTCCACATCAGCGGCGATGTAGCGGCCCGTCACCAGCTCCTGAAGGAGCCCTGCGCGCAAGAACGCGCCCACCAGGATCGCGGTGGCGAAGTTCGCCACGATTCCCGCTAGGGAAACAAGGACCATGCTGTGCCGGCCGTTTCGAAGGTTCGCCTCGTTGACTGGCGTCGGCCGCCCCCAACCGAATCCGGCGACAAAGATCAAGAGGGTTCCGAGAGGATCTAGGTGCTTGAGCGGATTCAACGTGACGCGGCCCAACTGTTTCGCCGTGAGATCGCCTTGCGCCTGCGCTACAAAAGCATGGCTGAACTCATGCACTGTGATAGCGATGACGAGAGCGACAACCAGCGGAAGAAACCTGAGAACGGTCTCGGTTAGTTCGGAGGCTGGCACGTCCGCGCGAGTATAGCGGTAAACTGCAGATATGCCGCCTCGTGTGACGGTCTACTCCGACTTCATCTGACCGTTCTGCTTTATTGGCAAGTCGCGTGTCGACCGCCTAGCTCGCGAGCATGGGCTCGCCGTGGAATGGAAGGGCTTCGAGATTCATCCTGAAGTCCCCGCTGAGGGCGCTCCGCCTCGCCAGGGCTATGAGGGCCTCGGCGAGCATGTGCAGCGCATGGCCGACGACGAGAAGCTGGACATGAGCCGGCCGCCGTTCCGCTCCAACTCGCACCTGGCGCTCGTGGCGGACCTGTTCGCGCGAGACCATGGCTTGCAAGAGCCGTTCCATACGAATATGTTCAAGGCCTATTGGCAAGAGCACCGCAACATTGGCCAGCGCGACGTCGTTCTGGATGTGGCGCGCCAGAGCGGCCTGGACGCCGCGGAGCTGGAGAAGGCCATCGACGATGGCCGCTATGAGCAGGAGCTGGCCAGCGTCTACGACGAGTGCAACAGCTACGGCATCACCGGCGTGCCGACGTTCATCATCGGCCGCTACATGGTCGTCGGGGCGCAGCCATATGAGGTGCTGGAACGCGCGCTAAACGTGGCCGAGCAGGAAGAATCTGCCGCCCCAGCCTAGGCGGGCGAATCCAACCGGCCGGCTCGTACTATCCAAACCGCCCCGTGATGTAGTTTTCGGTGCGCCGGTCACCGGGATTGGTGAAGATCATTTTGGTCGCGCCGAACTCGACCAGCTCGCCGGCACGTTGCTCATTGCCCAAAAAGAAGGCCGTGAAGTCGGACACGCGCGCGGCCTGCTGCATATTGTGGGTGACGATGACAATGGTCAATTCCTGCTTGAGATCCGCGATGAGGTCCTCAATGCGCAGGGTGGAGATGGGGTCAAGCGACGAGCACGGCTCATCCATCAGCAGGACCGCTGGGTCGACGGCCAGGCAGCGAGCGATACACAAGCGCTGTTGCTGCCCGCCCGATAGCGCCAGGGCAGGCCGCTTGAGAACGTCCTTTACCTCTTCCCATAGTGCGGCTTGCCTGAGCGACCTCTCAACCTTCTCGCTCAGAAAAGCCCGGTTGCGCTGGCCATTGAGCCGCAAGCCGGCGGCAACGTTGTCGAAGATCGACATCGTGGGAAACGGATTGGGTCGCTGGAAAACCATTCCGATATAGCGTCGGACCACCACCGGATCCAGGCCCGGGTCATACAGGTCTTGACCCTCGAGCAGCACGCGGCCTTCAACTCGTGTGTCACGCACCACCTCATGCAGGCGGTTGAGGCAGCGGATGAACGTCGACTTGCCGCAACCGGAAGGTCCGATGATGGCCGTGACCTTGTTCGGCTGAATGGTCAGGCTAATGTCCTCGAGCGCTCGGAACGAGCCATAGTAGGCGCCCAGGTGCTGAACCTCGAGGCCTTTGGCCGCCCGCGTCACCGTCTCCGCGCGCGGTTCTGCCACAACCGCCTTCAAGGTCCCCGCGAGACTCACTTCAACCACTTCCTTCTCCGTATCTATCTACCTATTGGACGCGCTGGAAACCGCTGTGTGTCGCCACCCGGACCCCAACGTTGAGTCCCAGGATGAGCAGCATGAGGATGAAGGCGGCCGCCCACGCTTGATTGTGCCAGTCCTTGTACGGTGCCACAGCGTATTGAAAGATCTGCAATGGGACAGCGGCGATTGGCTTCATGAGGCCATCTTGCCAGTACCGGCTGCCGAAGGCGGTAAAGAGCAGCGGCGCCGTCTCGCCCGATATGCGAGCGATGGCTAGCATCACGCCCGTCACGATACCTCCGAGACCGGACGGGACCACCACAAACAGGATAGTTTTCCATTCCGCGACCCCAAGTCCGAGCGCCGCCTCTCGCAAGGACTCGGGCACGCGCTTCAGGGCCTCCTCCGTCGTCCGGGTCACCACTGGGATCATCAGCATGGCCAGCGCCACGCCGCCAGCAAGCGCCGAGAAACTGCGCAGAGGTATGACCAACAGCGTGTAGGCGACGATGCCAATAACGATCGACGGCACCCCAGTGAGGACGTCTGTCAAGAACCGCAAGGCGGCGGCAAACCGGTTGTCTCCGAATTCAGAGAGGTAGATGCCGGCCAGGACTCCCACAGGCACGCCAATCGCGCTGGCGAGCGCAATCAGGATGGCGGTGCCCAGGAAGGCATTGGCCATGCCACCACCTACTTCTCCCACCGGCCTCGGCAGCTTCGTGAGGAGATCCAGGCTCAGGCCGGCAGCGCCATTGGCCAGGATAAAACCAATAACCAGCACCAGCGGAGTAAGGGCGATAGCAGCGGCGAGGCACAACAGTGCGCCCATGACACGGTTGATGACCTGGCGCCGCGTGGTGCTGAGGCCGGCTTTCAGCGCCAGGGCCAACTCAGATGGCTCCCACCCGCTGCGACGAGCCGGCGGTGCTCCACACGAGCAGCCGGGCGACGGCGTTCATCAGCACGGTGACCAAGAACAGCGCCAGGCCAACCTCGACCAGCGCCGACACGTACAGGTCGAATGTGGCCTCCGTGAACTCGTTGGCGATGACGCTGGCCATGGTGTACGCCGGGTGAAACAGCGAGGCCGAGATATCCGGCCGGTTGCCGATAACCATGGTCACCGCCATCGTCTCCCCCAGAGCGCGGCCCAAACCCAGCATGACCGCTCCCAGCAGCCCGGAACGTGCATAGGGCAGCACCGCCCATGATGTGGCTTCCCAATTGGTGGCTCCAAGGGCAAACATCGCTTCGCGCTGCGAGATTGGCACCGTCAGCATCACGTCGCGCGAGATGGCCACGATGGTCGGAACGATCATGATGGCTAGGATCAGCCCGCCAGCCAGCAGGCCTACTCCATACGGAGGTCCCTCGAACAACGGCACGTCCGGGAAGCGCTCGATGAACCACGGCTCCACCGTCCGCTGCAGGTACGGCACCATGACGAAAATGCCCCACAGCCCTAGCAGCACCGACGGGATGGCCGCCAGCAGCTCTACGACAACCGAGATGGCGTTGCCCAACCAGGGCGGCGCCATCTCCACGATGAAGATCGCGACCCCGAGACTCACCGGGGTCGCGATGAGGAGCGCGATCAGCGACGAGACGACGGTCCCATAAATGAACGGCAGCGTGCCGAACTCGCGCTTCACGGGATCCCAGACGTTCTGGGCCAGGAATGATGGGCCGAACGTGCTGAGCGATAGGCTGGATTCCTCGACCATGGCCGCGACGATGAGGCCGATGAGCGCCAGTACGGCCAGCGCTCCAAAGCACAGCACCACGGCGCGGAAGGCGGCATCCGGAAGGCCGGCCGCCCCCAGGATGGGTCTGCGTAGCTTCCTGGGGACGGGAGAGAGCGCGAGCGCCAAACCGCCTACTGTGGCTTACCGGCGAGGGTTAGGCTCTTGAGGAGCTTGCCATCGAGGTCTTGAACGGCGGGCGGGAGCGGCGCATACGACAGATCTTCGGCGAATTGCTGGCCCTTGGTGGCAGTGTACGTGAACAGATCGACCAGGGCCTTGCCTTTGGCCGGATCGGCGAGGTCTTTGTAGGTGATGATCCAGCTGAAGCCGGAGATCGGATAGCTGCCTTCGCCCGGAGCGTTCACGATCAGCGCCTTGCCGTCCGCGGGCATGTTCGCCGCGGCGCCAGCGGCCGCAGCTGTCTGACCGGGCACGGTGGCAGGAACAAACTTGCCGGCTTGGTTCTTCACCAGCGCGGTGCTGATGTTGTTCTGCTTGGCGTAGGCGTACTCAACATAGCCAACGGCGCCTGCCGTCTGGGACACCTGGCCTGCTACGCCTTCATTCCCTTTGCCGCCAATGCCCACCGGAAACTTTACCGACGTGCCGGCGCCGACCTTGGACTTCCAGTCCGCGCTGACGGCGCTCAAGTAATTGGTGAAGATGTAGGTGGTACCGCTGCCATCGGAGCGTTCAACAGGCGCAATAGGCGTTTTGGGCAGCTTCAAGTCGGGGTTCAGAGCCACAATCTTGGGATCGTCCCAGCTCTTGATGGTGCCTAGATAGATGCCTGCAATTGATTCTCCGTCCAGCTTCACGTCCTTGACGCCGGGCAAGTTGTAGGCAATCGACGCCGCCACGATGGTGACGGGAAGATGCAGGACCGCGGCACCGGCGTTCTTCTCTTGCTCATCCGTCATGATGGCGTCACTGGCGCCGAAGTCCACGGTCTTCTTCGTGAGCTGCTCGATGCCGGCGCCGCTGCCCACAGACTGATAGTTCACCTCATTGCCGGTTTGCTTATCCCAGGCATCGAACACTTTCGTGAACAGCGGGAAGTCAGCGGTTGATCCTGCGCCTGTAAGCTTCACTTTGGCCGTTGTGGCCGGCGCGGTGGACGCTGCCGGCTTGGCCGAAACCGGTGCTGAAGCGGCCGCCGCGGGGACAGATGAGGCCGAGGGTGGTTTGGCCGCTGCTGAGGTGGCTGGGGCTTGCGATGAGGGTACGGGTGGAGTTGCCGAGCCGCCGCAGGCGGCCAGGGCAACACTCAGGGCTGCGCCAGCAAGGGATGCCTTCATGAATCTCATGCGGCAACGTTACAAGCCCAACGTCAACCCCCGTTCAAATCCATGTAAAGTCTTTGTAAGGAATTAGGCGCCTTCCGGCGGGCGAAGCGCGTACCCTTCCAGCTGGCCGGTAGCCATGAAGATCACTCGCTCGGCGATGTTGCTGACGCGGTCGCCAATGCGCTCCAGGTTGTGTGCCACCCACAGCAGGTAGGTGGCGCGCGTCACCGAGTTCGGCTGTTCGAGCATATACGTGAGAAGCTCGCGCAGGATTTGTTGATACAAGTCATCAAGCAGGTCGTCTTCCCCCCAGATCTGCCGCGCTGCCTGGGCGTCTCGATCGACGAACGCCTGCAGAGACCGTTTCAGCATGGACTGTGCGATCTCGGACATCCGAGGGATATCGATGAGCGGCTTGAGCGGCGGTTCAGCGCCAAGCTTTATCGTCAGCTTGCAAATGCCTTCGGCGTAATCGCCCATCCGCTCCAGTTCGTTGGACACGATGAGCGCTGAGGTGACCGTGCGCAGGTCGCTCGCCATGGGATTCTGCGTGGCGAACAGCTCGATGCAGTGCTCCTCAATGTCGTAGCGCATACGGTCGATTTCCGAGTCACGGGCGGCAATCCGCTCTGCGGCGCGGACGTCGCGCCCCTTGAGGGCGTCCACTGACTCTTCGATCTGCTTTTCCACCGCGGCGCCCATGCTCAGCAGATCGTCCTGAAGCAACTGCAACGCCTCGATGAAGGTGTGACGGATCATGTGTGCTTACCTCCTCCGAAGAGCCATGTCTTCGGCGCCGAATGGCCGTCTGACTGTGGCGCGCCGCTGTCCTCCGCCGGCAAGCGGCAGAGTGAAGCAAAAGGTTGAGCCTTTGCCCTCGCGGCTCTCGGCCCAGATTCGACCCCCCAGAGCCTGGGCCAGGTGCTTGGCAATTGACAACCCCAGGCCCGTGCCGGGATTATCCTGTCGGCTGCGCGCCTTATCGGCTTTGTAAAATCGCTCGAAGACGCGTGGAAGGTCGGCCTCCCCGATGCCCATGCCAGTGTCTTCGACGCTGATGCACGCCTCGGAGTCCAGCTTCCTGAGCCGGACCTTGACCGTTCCGGTGGGCGTGAACTTGATGGCATTTTCAACGAGGTTAGTCAAGATCTGCGACGCCCTGCGGCGGTCCGTTGGCACATCGAGCCGCCCGCTCGCAATGTGCTCCAGGGTCAGGCCGGCCTGCTCGGCCGCCGGTTGCATTCGATTCACCGTTTCGCGGACTATATCTCGCGCGTCTACAACGTCGATTTCGAGTGCCAGGTGGCCGGATTCAATGCGCGACAGCTCGAGCAGATCGCGAATCAGAAGCGTGGTGCTGTCGAGCTCGTGGTTGATCTTGGCCAGGAAATCGAGCGTGAGCTCGCGGTCTTCCAGCGCCCCGGATTGCAGCGTTTCAACCATGGCTTTGATGGCCGCTATCGGCGTTCTCAGCTCGTGCGAGACATTGGCCACCAGATCCCGCCGCATTGTATCGGCGCGATGCAGCTCTGTTACGTCCTCGACCACCAGCGCGACGCCGCGAAATTCGCCCTCGTCGCTGATGACACGCCGGGCTATGGCCTGGAGCACTCGCTCGGTGCCTGGTGGACGGACCTCGAGCTGTTCCGATAGCGAGCCAGCGAGAACACGTCTAACCATCGAATCGAGGTCATGATCTCCGGCCAGCTCGATGAGCGTCTTGCCTTCCACCATGTCGGCCTTGATGGCAAATAACCGAACAGCGGCCGCGTTGAAATAGGTGACGCGCCGGTTTGCGTCAACGAGCAGCATGGCCGCCGAGGCCTGGTCGATAAACGAG
>DATGVV010000375.1:0-6852 GCA_035299885.1 Chloroflexota bacterium
AACCCCAGTGCCGGACCTGTACATCAGCTTGGTCCACAATGTGCAGCTCGGCCGAGCCCTCGGGCGCCGACAGCTGCTCGTGGACGCGGCCGCGGAAGCGCAAGCCAAGATGATTGCGGAACAGACGCCACTGGCGTAGGATCGTGCTTGGCTGGCCCTCGCCGGCGACTTTGCTGTCGACGTTGACCCAGCAGCCCTGGACCTTCGCCGGAAGCGCCCGGCATAGCCGGCGCAATGCCCCAGGCGTCTGCTCCACAAGCTCGTCGTCGGCGTCGATCCACATGATCCACTGGCCGGTGGCGTGCCGCAGCGACTCATTGCGCGCCGCGGCGAAGTCGTCGCACCAGGCGAACTCAAACACGCGAGCGCCGAGATCTCGCGCCACCTGCGCGGTGGCGTCCTGGGAGCCGGTGTCGACCACAATCACGTCATCGACGGCCGCCACGACCAGGGGCAGCCAGCGCCGGAGATTCTCCTCCTCGTCGCGGACAATCATGCACGCGGAGACGGCTACTGAGTCGCGAGTACTGAGTGCTGCTTGTTTTGCTTGCAGGTCCGGGCGATCGGGTGCGAACTCGAGCGCCTTGGCCAGGGCGGCCTGTGCTTCCGGGGTCTGGCCCAGAGCCTCATGGACTTCGGCCAGCGCCAGAAGGGGACGCCAGGTCCACGTCGAAGGATCGCCGCCGCTGGCGCGCGCGAGCGTCTTATCCTGCCAGGCGCGGTTCAGGCTGGCGATAGCTTCGGCGGTATGGCCGAGGCCGGCATGGGCAACACCGGTCACGAACATCAGCTCGGCCGAGACGAATTCGTCGGGGGTGCGCCCCCTGATCTCCAGGACCGCCGGCAGCTGCGATTCGCGGAGGGCGGCCAGCGCGGCTGTGGAGAACATCGAGGGTACGTAACCACCGGCTGGCCGGCCGGCGTCCTGCCACACCTCGATAGCCTGCTGCAGGACGGGCAGCGCCTTATCGAACTGGCGCTCCCAGGCGTACTGGCGGCCCAGATGGAAGTAGTGGGCCGGTTGGCGTGGCTCTTCGGCCAGGCTCATTTCGAGCAGGCGCCGGTTGCGCTCGCCTTTGCGCTGCAGCAGCTCCTGGCTCGTGACATAGCCGCGGTGCTGCAGCCACAGCCCATGGGCTGTGGCCGGTCGTAATCGAGGCTCACCAGCAGGCCACTGGAGCTGCTCGTGGACGCGGCCCTTGAAGTGGACACCCGAGGTGTTGCGGAACAGCCGCCACTGCTCGCCAATAACTTCGCTGGACCCGTCTTCGTCGAGTGGATTGCGGATGGTCAGCAAGGCGCCCGCTTCGCGTGGTTTGAGGCTCGCGCATAGCTCTCGCAAGGCTGCAGGGCTGGGCTGAACGAGCTCCTCGTCGGCGTCGATATACAGGATCCACTGGCCGCTGGCATGGCGAATGGATTCGTTCCGGGCAGCGGCAAAATCGTCGCACCAGGCGAACTGGACGACTTTGGCGCCCGCTGACGCAGCCAGGGCAGCGGTCCGATCGGTCGAGCCGGTGTCGACCACTACCACCTCGTCAACAGCACCGTTGAGCGACTGCAGCGCCCGCTCGATGTTGGTTTCCTCGTCCCGAGCGATCAGGCAGGCGGAGAGAGTGACGTCAGCTTTGGCCGACACTTTAGGCGCCCTCACCTCGCCTCTCCCACTGCGGTGGGAGAGGAATGAGTGGCGAGCTCGAGGGCGTTGGCAGCGTCATCCAGCAGGCCCTGCCGCGCCAGCACGGCCGCCAACCGTTGGTAGATGCGCGGCGGAACGGGCTCGTGCTCCAGCGCGCCCAGCAGCACGGCGCCCGCCTCCGAGTAGGAGGCTCGCGCCTCGAGTAGGTCAGCCAGCGCCAGGCGAATGTCCGCGTCCGAGGGGAAGCTGGCGCACGCCTCGACGAGCAGATCGTGTTGCTGCTGGATGTCGCCGAGCAGGCCATAGGCCCTGGCTCGGAGAAACGCGGCTCCGCTTTCGCTGAGGCCGTCGACCTCGCCCTCCAGCGCGTCGAGCGCCAGCCGGGCATCGTCCTGGTCGTTGGCCAGGTTCAGCAGCAGCCGTCTCAGCTTCGGCTTATAGCCGTCGTCCCGTGGATTTGCCAGCGCTTGCCTCGCCAGCTGCAGGGCTGCGACGAAGTCGCCGAGGCAGTAGGCAGCATACGCGCTGAGGTACGTCGCGTCAGGACGGGACGGGGCGAACTCGAGCGCCCTGGTGGCGGCGGCGTAGGCTTTCGCGAAGTCTCCCTGTTCGACCTGGATGCTGGCCAGCATGACCAGCGGCCGCCAGGTCGAGGTGCTCCGGTCGTGCGCATTGTGATCGCTGAGCGAGGGCTCGTTCAGGACACGCTCGAAACGGGCGATAGCCTCCGCGGGCTTGTCCAGGCCCCACCACGCGAGGCCCGCGTGATACACGAGGTCGGCGGAGGCATACTCGGCTGGGATCGACGTCTCCAAATCGATGGCTTTGGCATAGTCGCCGACCTCCGCCGCGCACAGGGCAGCCATGGCAAACATGGTTGCCACGTGCCCGTTGTGAGGACCGGGGTTGCTGCGCCAGAGCGCGATGGCATGCTCAAAGGTGGCCAAACCGAGAGCAAACTCACGCTCGCCGGCGTACTGCAGGCCGAGGTTGTAATGGTGGAAGTGCTCGAGGGGATGCTCCTGGATGGCGAGCTGAAGAAGGTGGCGGTTGCGCTCCGATCGTTCCGGCGAGCTGCCCGCACTGGGGATGTAGCCCCAGTGCTTGATCGTGAACGCCGCCTGGTGGGTCAGAGCATCGGCGACGTAGCCGGGTGGGGCTCCTGCCTGTTCATGCAGCCGCCCGCCGAACGCCACGCCGACCTGGTTTCGGAACAGCCGCGCCTGCTTGACGATGGTGACGCTCTCCTCCCACTCGTCCGCCGGGCAATGGACGTCGACCCAATAGCCCCAGGATTCGGCCGGCAAGGCGCGGCCCAGCTCGCGCAGCGCGTCGGAGCTCGCTGGCAGCAGCTCATCGTCGGCATCGACCCACAGGATGAAGCTGCCTTTGGCGTGGCGCAGCGATTCATTGCGCGCTGCACTGAAATCGTCACACCATTCAAAGAAGAAGGTCTGGGCGCCGAACGAACGTGCAACTTCCAAGGTGCGATCCGTCGAGCCCGTATCGACGACGATGATCTCGTCGACGACGTCCTTAATCGAGGCCAGGCAGCGCGGCAGGTCGGCCTCCTCGTTTTTCACGATCAGGCAGGCTGAGATCAGTACCGAGTGCTGAGCGCTGAGCGCTGAGTAAGCCTGCCGCGCCTTCTCCGGCGCAGCGCGGTCGGTGAAAATGTTGGCTACCACAGAGGGGTCCTCCCAGGCGCGCTGCCAGGAGGCAAGCGCGTCCTCGACGCGGCCAAGCTGCTGGCAGGCGATGCCTATCTCCAACAGGAGCTCCGATGACACGAATTGGTCGGGAGCACGCCGTCCGATGTCGACGGCGACCGTATGCTGGCCGAGCCGGTTAGCCGCTGAGGCCGCAATACTGAACATCGCCGGGACGTAGCCGGTATCGGCGCCGTGAGCCTGAAACCAGCGCCCGATACCCTGCTGCAGGATGCCCAGAGCAGAGCCATCCTGGCCCTCCGCGACCAACTGGGCGCCCAGATTGAAGTAATGCCGCGGCTGATGCGGCTCGTCCGCGATGCAGCGCTCGATGAGGCGACGATTGCGATCCAGCCGGCGGCGCGCCACGTCGCCGGACGCGGTGTAGCCCCAGTGAATGACGTGTACGTCGTCCTGAACGAGCACGTCCTCGGTCCGGATGATCCGGGGCGCCACGGGATGCTCGTGGATGCGGCCCTCGAAGCAGACCCCGGCGGCACGTGGGAACAGACGCCACTGGCGGACGATGGCTGTCTCGGCGGACTGTTCAGTAGCCGGACAATGCACGTCCAGGAAGTAGCCCCACTCACCCGCGGCGGCGCACAGGCGCCGTAAGGCTCCAGGCTGGCTTTCGATGAGCTCGTCGTCGGCATCCACCCACAGGACGAAATCGCCCGTAGCGTGCCGCAGCGACTCATTACGCGCAGCGCTGAAGTCGTCACACCATATAAAGGAACGGACCTTGGCGCCGCTGGACCGTGCGATCTCGACCGTGCGGTCCTGCGAGCCAGTGTCGACCACGACGATCTCGTCGACCTTGCCTGCCAGCGACGCCAGGCAGCGTGGCAGGTTGTGCTCCTCGTCGCGCACGATCATGCAAGCAGAGATGCGAGGCACTCGGGGTGCCCTCACCTCGCCTCTCCCACCGCGGTGGGAGAGGAATGGGAGTCCCGGGTCGCCAGCTCCAGCGCGTTGGCGGCATCATCAAGGCGCCCCAGCTTTGCGAGGACAACGCTCAAACGCTGGTACAGCTCGGTGGGAGGATCGGGCTGATCGAGCCCGGCTCCGAGCACAGTCAGCGCGTCGGTCTCATAACCACGCTCGACCAGGAAATCGGCCAGGGCCAGCCGGATGGCGCCGCTGCCGGGCAGCTTCTGGCAGCCGGCTGCTAAGCCGTCGTACTGCGCTTGGAGGTCGCCCACGCGGCCGTGCGCTTCGGCGCCGCGCACAATGCGCTGCTCTTCGGACAGGCTCGCCACGTCACCCGATAACGCCTGTACGGCCAGCGCAGGATCCTCCCGCCTGTCGGCGATGGTCAGCAGGACGTACCTGCCCTGAGCCTTGAAGCCGTCGTCGCGCTGCCCACCGAGCAGGCGGTTGAGCCAGGCGACGCTTTCGTCGTAGCGGCCAAGCTTTTCGGCCAGGTATCCGGCGGCCAGCATGATCTCGGGGTGGTCGGGGGCGAATTCCGCCGCCCGCTGCGCACAGGCGTAGGCTTGCTCGATCCGGCCGGTCTGGTCGTACAGACCGCTGAGCATGAGTAGAGGGTGCCAAGTGGAGCGGCTGACGTCGTGCAGATGAGGCTTCACCACGGCGGCATCCTGATGAGCACGGTTGAGCCGCGCAATAGCTTGTTCACGGCGGTCCAGACGCCAGCAGGCGATGCCGGCGCTGCACAGCAGCTCAGCCGATACCAGATGATCAGTCGCCTTGCGTTCGATCTCCAGGACACGCTCGAACGCGCCGACGTCCAGTGCTGCTTGGGCGGCAAAAGAAAACAGCGAGTGGGCAAAGCTCCAGTTCGGCTGGCCGTGCTCGAACCACAGCTCGAGGGCGCGCTCGAGCAGCGGTAGGGCCTCAGCTGGGTTGCCCTCTCGAAGCATCTGCCGGCCCAGGTTGTAATAATGGAGAGGCTGCCAGGGTTCCTCCTGCAGGCTCAGCTCCAGGAGGCGACGATTGCGCTCCGATTTGCGCTCCATCAGATCGCCCCGCGGCACGTAGCCCCAATGGTCGACGCTGACGGCTGATTGCTCGCCGATCTGCGACGGCTCTATCGCCACTGGTGGCCAGGGCTCCTCGTGAATCCGGCCGCGGAACCAGACGTCTTTGTGATTGGGGAAGATGCGCCAGTGGCGGACGACCACTTCCTGGTCACCCGTTTCGCCATACGGGCTGCGGACGTTCACCCAGTAGCCCCATTCAGGGCGAGGGCTGGCGCTGCACAACTGGCGTAAGGCGTTGGGCTCACTCAAGATCAGCTCGTCGTCGCCGTCGACCCAGATGATCCACTCCCCTAAGGCGTGGCGGAGCGACTCGTTACGGGCAGCGCTGAAGTCGTCACACCATTCAAAGTGGAGGACGCGGGCGCCCATGCGGGTGGCGATGTCGACGGTTTGGTCCGTCGAGCCAGTATCCAGGAGCACGATCTCGTCGACAGCACCCTGCAATGACTGCAAGCAGCGCTCGAGGTTATGTTCCTCGTTCTTGACGATGAGGCAGGCCGAAATGAACGGCCCCTTGTGTCCTGGTCGCATCCTGCTCCCACTTTCAATACTCGGCGCGCGGTGAACAACGCTTAGCGCGCCTGGGACCAGCGGAGCATAGCGCCACCGCATTCAAGCGCCGGGATGGGCTAGCCGATAGTCACGGTAAGGCGCGAGGGTCGGAATGGACGCCGGCAACAGCCTCGGGCACTGAATCCAGTCGCAAAAGGAGGTGCGAATGGACTTGGCGGGAGCAACGCCCCGCTAGCCACCTGGAATGCGTTGCGGGCTGGCTCGGCCCATCACTCGGATGAAAAGGATGTCATTCGCGAGCTGCGCCCGAAAGGCCCAACGCGGGCTCCGCAATACAGCAAGGATGCTGCAGCGGTACGCCTGGCGTCGTGTCTGCAGGGCTATTTGGCCTAAAGCTGCTGGAAAAAAAGCAGCCTGATCAGGCGCCGGAGTGCGCAGGGCGGGCTGTGGCAGTGGCGGCCGATGTGCGAAATCACGGAGGATTTTGAAGCATGTCAGTACGGATTAACACCAACGTCGACGCTCTCGAGGCGCAGCGCCAGCTGGGCCTGGTGTCGATGGACTTTTCCAAGGCAGTGCAGCAGCTGTCTTCAGGCCTGCGCATCAACAGCGCCGCCGACGACGCAGCCGGTCTGGCGATCAGCCAGAAATTGCAGACCCAGGTCCGAGGCTTCGACCAGGGCGCTCGCAACGCGCAGGACGCGGTCTCTCTGATCCAGACGGGTGAGAGCGCGCTGAGCACCACTCATTCCATGCTGCAGCGCATGCGGCAGCTGTCGGTGCAGGCGTCGAACGACACCTATACGGATACCGACCGCAGGAACATCCAGGCCGAGATCAACCAGCTGATCTCCGAGATCGACCGGATCTCCCAGCAGACCGACTTCAACACCAAGAAGCTGCTGGACGGATCGGCCGGCGGCGGGCAGGCGATTGGCGGCGGGCCAAACGTCAAGGCGCTGGTGATCCAGGCCAACGTGGCTATCGC
>DATGVV010000376.1:0-4005 GCA_035299885.1 Chloroflexota bacterium
CAGACCTTACAATTAGGCCTCGTGCCCACCGCCACGCAGCACGCCGATGCCCTTCGGAAGCGGCAGGGCAACCTGGCGCCCGCCGTCAACGAGTTCAACGACGAGGACCTGCTGGTGCGCCATTACCTCCACGTGGCCACCCAGGGCTTGTACTTGATCGGCAATGTGGCGCCCTACGTGGATGAGCTGTACGCCGCCGGCCTGCGCCTGCTTACCAACCGCGCGTGGGGCCTGCGCAAGACCGATGAGAAGGCCATCCGAACCGTCGTGCGCCTGGCGTTGAAGTACAACCTCGGTGTCGAGACCTACTAAACCCCCGCTGGCTGGCTAAAATCTCGGTCGTATGCCCGTTATCGTCGACTACTCGCGCTGCGATCACCACAACTGCTTCCCCATCGAGGTGTGCCCGCAGACTGGCCGCGCACTGCTGGACGACGGCACGCGTATCATCGCCCACCCGGAGGTGTGTGGGGATTGCCCGGCGCCGTGCCTGAACTTCTGCGACAAGAACGCGCTGCGCTACGCGCCCGACATGGAGGAGATCGAGCTCGTCCAGGCGGAGCTGGACGGGAGGATGACGAAGGACCAGATCGAGGCCATCCGCGCGGAGAAGAAGGCGGCCGAGCAGCAGGCGCAAGAGGTAGCCGCCGCCGGCTCCGTGGTGCCGGTCAACACTAGCGATTTCGAGACGGCGGTGCTGCAATCCGAGCTGCCAGTGGCGGTGGATTTCTGGGCGCCATGGTGCGGGCCGTGCAAGCAGATGGCGCCGGTGTTCGAGGAGCTGGCCAAAAGCTACGCCGGTATCATGAAGTTCTGCAAGGTCAACACGGATGACGAGCAGGCGCTGGCTATGCGCTATCAGATCCAGGGCATCCCAAGTCTGATCTTCTTCTGGCAGGGGCAGGAGCTGGATCGTGTGACGGGCGCGCTGCCACCTTCAGCGCTGCAGACGGTCGTCTACCAGATCCTGGCGGCTATCCAGCAGCAGAAATCGCAGGACGCGCCCGAGCAGAAGAGCCAACTGCTCTAGGGTCGCGCGAGGCGGCGGACTTTGGCGCCGAGGGTGTTGCCAACGATGGCCAGCAGGGCGCAGATCATCCACGAGGTGCACATCGCGGCCAGGGCGTTGAGGATGCCGCCTAGCAGACTGCCGGCCATGTTCTGGCGCAGCGCCTGGCGCACGGGTTCCGGCACGATGCCGGGGTCACTCGCGGTGGCGAACGCCACACTGCCGAAGATGTACAGCCACAGTAGGCCGAACACGATTCCGCTGGATGTCACCAGCGCTTTGGAGTTGTCGAGCGGCCGCTCGCGGAAGACCAACGCCCCCACGAAGCCGATCGCCAGGAAACCGCTGAGCAGGAACCACACGCCGCTGGCGCCAGTGAAGCGGAGCAGCGCCAGCAGCAGCATTTCACCGACGAGATAGCTGGCCAGCGGCGCCACTACACCAAGCGTATACTTTCGGGCATGGTCGTCATGATCGAGGGTGAGGAATACCTCACCACCGATGAAGCCTGCGAGCTGCTAGGCGTCAAGGCGGCCACGCTGTACGCGTACGTCAGCCGCGGGCTGCTGCGCAGCTACCGCCAGGGCCTCAAGCGCCAGCGGCTGTACAAGAAGGGCGAGATCGCCCGTCTGCGGGAGTTCGGTCCCAGCGAAAGCCGCCGCCAGGAAGGCGAAACCTGGCTGCCATCGGCCGACAGCTGGATCTCCCTGCACTAGAAGTACCCCCGCAGACGTTATCCTCGCACTCGATGGCCGAGCATGGGGCGTCGCACGCGCTGCAGACGCTGGGCTACCGGCTCACGCCGCAGCGCCAGCTGGTGTGGGACGCGCTGCGGCGAAGCGGTGGCCACGTGACCGCCGAGGACCTGTGCGCGGCGATTCAGCACACCATCCCGGGCTTCAACATCGCCAGCGTGTACCGCACGCTGGAGCTGCTGGAGCGTATCGGGCTGGTGCGGACCAGCCACCTGGGCGACGGCCGGCGGACGTACGAGCTGGACGAGGGCTCGGGCGGCCACCATCACCTGGTCTGCGAGTCGTGCCATACCACGACCCATTTCGGGCCCGAGCCGGTAGCGGCTCTGCGCCGCCAGCTGGAGAGCGACTACGGCTACCGCTTCGACGACCTGGAGCTGGTGGTCTTTGGGCGATGCCCCAAATGTGCTTCTGAGCAGCGCGCTTAGACGCGCTTGTCATTCCGAGCGACGCGAGGAATCCGTGTCTCCGGGACGGATGCCTCACTGGGTTCGGCATGACAAAAGCGAAGACATCTGGAATTCTTCTCGCCCTGCTGGCGGTGGGGTTCTTTTCCTCCAGCGCGGTGCTGGCGCGGCTGGCGGCGCCGATATCGCCGTTCGAGATCACCTTCTGGCGGATGGTGGTGGCCGCCGGGACGGTGGGCGTGGGGCTGCTCGCCACGCGCGGCGCGGGGGCGCTGCCGCGGGAGCGCAGGTACATGCTGTTCGGGCTGGTGGCGGCCCTCCATTTCCTGCTGTTTGTGGCCTCCCTCAGCCTGACCAGCATCGCGCATGCGCTGTCAATTACGTATATGGCGCCGCTGTTCACGGCCGCGGCGGCGTGGTTGTGGCTGGGCGAGAAGCTCACGGCCCGACAGATGGCGGGCGGCCTGGTCGCCATCGCCGGCATCGCTGTCCTGGTGGGCTTCCAGCCGCAACTCAGCGGCCGGATGCTTGCAGGCGACGCGCTGGCGCTGCTGTCGGCGGCCTGCTACGCGGGCTACTCCTTGGCGGGCCGATCGGAGCGCAGCCGCTATGGGCTGCTGCCGTACGCGCTGGCGGTGTACGGGATGGCCGCCATATGGCTGGTCCCGGCGTTCTTGGGGAGCTTTCTGAGCCGACCGGAAGGCGCCGCCGCCTACACGCTGCCGCGGGCGCTCGCGCTGTTGGGGGCAGGCGTGCTGCCGCTGGGCATCGGCCACACGCTCTATAACGCCAGCCTGCGGCGCATCCCGGCCGCGTATGCCAACCTGATCGCCAGTCAGGAGGTGACCGGCGGGGTGGCCCTGGGCGCGATCCTGCTGGGCGAAGTGCCCTCGCCGAATTCGCTGCTCGGAGCGGCAATGGCCATCGGGGGCATCATTTTGGTGCTGGTGTGACGCTCGCTAGAATTGAGAGGCACCCGGAGGGATAGCCTAGTTGGCCTAAGGCGGTCGCCTGCTAAGCGATTGTGGGCCCTTAAAGTCCACCGTGGGTTCGAATCCCACTCCCTCCGCCAGTTACCGATAGGCGCAGCAGCAGGCCCAACAGCAGGAAATTCACCACCAATGAGCTGCCGCCATAGCTCACGAACGGCAGCGTGATGCCGGTCAGCGGGATCAGCGATAGGTTGCCGGCGACAATGACCAGGCACTGCAGCGCCAGCACCATGGCGCAGCCGACGCCCAGCAGCTGAGGGAAGGTGGCTGGCTGCGACAGGCCAATCTGCAGGCTCTTGAGCACCAGCGTCAGGTAAATGGCGAGCATCGCCAGTGTGCCGGCGAAGCCGAGCTGCTCGGCTGTCGCGGCGAACACGAAATCGGTCGAGGCGAAGGGGATGAAGCCAGGGTGGCCGCGCCCCAAGCCCGTTCCGGAGGCGCCGCCATTGGCGATGGCGTACAGCGCCTGGACGATCTGGTACGACGGGCCGGTGGCCAAATCCCAGGGATGCAGCCAGACGTCGATGCGCTGGTGGACGTAGCCGAACAGCTTGTAGGTCACCAGGACATTGATGGCCAACAACAGCAATCCAACGCCGACGAAGGTCTTGCGACCCGTGGCCACGTACATCATCGACAGGGCAATGCCCAGCATCAGCACCGTGGCGCCCAAGTCCTTCTGCCACAGCAGCAGCAGCAGCGATAGGCCCCACAGCAGCAGCAGCGGCACCAGGTAGGGCCACGGGCTGAGCTTGAGCGTAGCCCAGCGGTAGTCGGCGCGGGCCAAGATCTCGCGGCGCTCCTCGAGGTAGGCGGCCATGAAGATGACCAGCAGCAGCTTC
>DATGVV010000377.1:0-3960 GCA_035299885.1 Chloroflexota bacterium
CGGCGAAGAAGTGACTCCGGACCACGCGAAGTTGGGAGTCAATCACTTCGGCTTCGGCGTGGAGTCGTACGAGCCGATCGTGAGCCGTTTGCCGGCTGAGGCGGAACCAAGCCGCCGGCTTGATAGGCCCGATCCCAACCAGTACCGTGTGCTCGACCCGGACGGCAACCACATCGACCTTCGCCTCGGGCAGTACTGGGCCCGCGAGCGCTGAGCACATGAAAGTCTCGGTCTTCCACTCGATGCGCTATGGGCGGGTGCCCAACCAGCCGAACACCTGGCCGGTGCCGAACGCCCTGTTTGACCCCGAACAGGGGGTCAGAGCTATGAACAATTCGCTCGAGGATGCTGAGCTCGAAGATGAGCTGGGGTTCGATTGGATAGCCTGCGCCGAGCATCACTTCTCGCCCTTCAGCCTGTCCTCGAACGTCGCCGTTCAAGCGGCCGCTCTCAGCCAGCGGGTCCGCCGCGCGCGCATCGCCATCCTGGGTGCGCTCGTCCCGCTGAGCAACCCGCTGCGCATTGCCGAAGAATTTGCCATGATCGACAACCTGACGGGCGGGCGGCTGGTGGCCGGCCTCATTCGCGGTGCGCCTTACGAGTACCTGGTCTACAACGTCAATCCGGCGGAATCGCGCAGCCGGTTCGAGGAAGGCTGGGATCTGATCCTGCGAGCCTGGACCGAGCGTCAGCCGTTCGGCTGGGAGGGGCGCCACTACCAGTACCGCTCCATCTCTATCTGGCCGCGGCCCGTGCAGCAGCCGATGCCCCCAGTGTTCGTGTCCGGATCGAGCCGCGACTCGGGCGAGTTCGCAGCCCGCAAGCGCATTGGCCTGGGCTTTGCCGGCCGCACCAACATCGAGCTGGCTGCCAGGTCAGCGGCCTTCTTCCGGGAGAAAGCTGCCGAGTACGGCTGGGAGCCGGCGCCGGAGCAGATCATCTACCAGATAGGCGTCCACGTGGCCGACACGGACCAAGAGGCATGGGATCGCGTCCGCGGACCTATCGAGCGAGGCGAGGGAGCGGGCATGGCTCGTGGGCAGGCCATTCCCAACCGGCTAGTAGCGACGTCCGGCTTCTATGGGGAGCGCGATTCCGATTTCATCGAGCGCTACACGGGCACCACTTTCGGCGCCGAAGGTGGTTACACGCTGGAGGGCCGCCTCGACATCGGCGCGATCCTGGCCGGCAGCCCGGACACGGTGTTCCAGCAGATCAAGAACGTGCGGGAGAAAGTAGGCGCCGGCGTTCTCAATGCCATTTTCGACGCTCCCGGCGTCGACCGCCCGGCCAAGCACCGGGCCCTGGAGCTGTTCGCCAAGGAGGTCCTGCCGCGCGTGCGCGACCTGTAACCGCTAGGGCTGAATAACCGACGGCCGCGCGCTGACGACGAAACGCTCGCCGCGGGCTAGGAAGTCGCTCACCAGGCTGCTGAACGCCTCTGGCCGGTCGCTGCCGATGGCATGCCCGGCGTCGTACACGAGGATGAAGTTGCAGTTGCGCAGCTTCTCTTTGTAGATGCCGCCCATCTCGCTAGGAATCATCTTGTCGTCGGTGCCGAACAGGACCAGCGTGTGCGCTTCGATCTCGCCCAGGCGGTCCTCCAGAGCAGGATCCCGGTTAGGGCCGCGAAGCCGGGCGACGAGCGCTTCCTGCTTCTCCAGGATGGCCGGATCCAGTGGCGGCGGCAGGGGCTGCCGTTCGGGGTGGGCAAACAGCAGATTAGCATGCTGTTCAGGCGTGCCCCGCTGGCGAACGTGCCCTTCGGGCCGGATGGCGGCCGGGGACTCTAGCACCAGGGCCTCGATGGCGCCCGGCTTGTCCAGGGCCATGAATAGCGCCACCTTGCCCCCGAACGAGGTGCCCCACACGACATAACGTTCGACTCCTATGGACGCCAGCGCTTGGTTCATGGTCCGCCCCAGGTCGGCCATCGACTTCGTCCGCTCGTTGGCGGGTGACTGGCCGAAGCCAGGCACCTCGAGGGCAATCACTCGGAAGTTTTGGCTCAGCAGCTCGTGGGCTGGAGTGAGACGCATGCCGCCGGCGCCATGAATGTGGACTAGGGCGTCGCCCACCCCGGAGTGCAGGTAGCGGATGCGGAACCCGTCTGCATCGACGAACTCTTCGGTAAACGGCATGTCGCTAACTATTGTGCCCGGTCCTCTCCTAGGAAGTCCTTCACCAGACGTGCGAACGGCTCCGGGTAGGTGGCCGACAGCACGTGAGGAGCGCCCTCGATGTAGCTGATGCGGCCGCCGGGGATGCGCTCCGGAAAGAGATCGATGTCCCGTCGTTCCATCGTCTGGTCGTTGGTACCGTACAGCACCAGCACTGGGCGTCGGATGCCGGGCAGCTGTTGGTAGAGGTCCTCGTCCCAAGCGGGGCCGCCGAACTTGATGGCGTTCTGGACGTTCGATCTGTGCTGCGCCACCTGCTCCGGCGTGCGCTGCTGATCGAGCGGGCGGCCGTAGAGCCGCGTCTGCTGCTCCTCAGGCGTGAGGTTCAAGCCGCGGTCACCTCCGCCGCGGCGCAGCCCGCCGGGAGCTGCAAGAATCGCCCGATCGACCACCTCAGGATGACGGATTGTCAGCCAGGCGGCGATACGTCCGCCGAACGACTCACCGATCACGCTGGCCTGCCCGCCGGCGCACGTGGCGATGAACTTGGCCATGACGTCTGCGATCTCCGGCCCAGACGTGATGTCGCCAGTAGTTGAGTCATCGAAGCCTGGCATCGACGGGACCAGAAGGCGATAGTCGCTGGCCAGCAGGCCAAAGGCAGTTTCGTCGAACCGCAGGCCACCCGAGCCGTGGAGAAATACCAGGCTTGGCCCGGCGCCCATCTCCACGTAATGGATGTCGCAGCCGCCAACATGGTCCGAGCGCGCAATCATGAGGATGGCTCGCCTTTCGGTCCGCTTACGAAGCGACCAGCCCGTTTGCCTCCAAGTACTGCGGCAGATGCCACTCCATGGTGTGGGGCTCATACTCAGTGAACGAGCGGTCCCGCGGCTCGCCGCCCATGAAATGGAAGCAGTTCGTGTCCCAGTCGTACCAGTCGTCGCCCCGGCCCTTGATGTCGAACCAGCGCCGTCCGGCTGGGCTGCCATGCCGCGCAGTTCGGGCGGGCAGATCGGGACCTGCGCCGGCGAATTGGTCACGCTCTCGATCGAACTGCCACTCGGGGACGCCGTCCCACATCTTTTCGTAGTTGGGCCAGAAGTCCTCGTCTCGGACGACCAGAGCCGCGTGTGAGGCGGCGAGCTTGCCCCAGCCGCCTGTGCGCTGGCCGAAGCCCTTCGTCTTCTTGTAGATGACACGGGCGCCGCCCACCAGCCGCAGCACTAGTGTGTCTTTGGACAGATCCGTGCTGAGCCGCGGCTCGATGGCGCAATAGGTGGCGAAGTGGTCGGCCGCGCGCTGCAGATCCTGGCACTCGTACACGCCATGGCTGATGCGGCCAACGCCAACCGACGTGGAGTACGTCATGGCGCCCTCCGGCAAGCGGTCGGGCGCCCAGAACTCGAACTGGTTGCCGTCCGGATCCTCCCAGGCGATGGAGATGCCGTCATCGCCGTCGCTCGAGGTTCGCACCGGATCGAGGTGAGGCACGTTGTACTGGTCCAGCCGCCTCAGGTGCTGGTCGACGTCCTGCTGCCGAATGAACAGAGCGTGCCGCGGCAGTCCCTTGCCTGGGCCGGCGCTGGGCGGCAACGGGTCGGGGCTGCGCATGGCGCCGTGGTGGCAGCAGGGTGTGATGTGCTGGAAGTTGATGAAGCGGCGGACCCCCACGCGGTCTTCGTCCGACATCGGCTGCGCACCGATCACCTTCGTCATGAAAGCGCCCCAACGGTCCAGGTCGTCGCTGCCGACGACGTAATGGTCGATCCAAAACACGGTACCAGGGCGTTCGTTGTCAAGCATGAGCGATCTCCTTTCTCTGGCAGCCAAGTGTACT
>DATGVV010000378.1:0-3234 GCA_035299885.1 Chloroflexota bacterium
CTCAGGATGACATGAATGTCACTTCATGAGGCTGGGCAACTTGTCCTTGGTCATGCCGACCCATTTGCCTTTCAGCGTGCCATACGGGAAGCGCAACAGCTGATCGCCAGGGCGCGCCCAGGTGTTGGACACGTTCTGGTATGTCTTCAGCAGCTTCTGTCCGACACCATCGCCCTGCTTGACCACCTGGTAGATGAACACGTTGGCCACCAGGTCGTGGTTCTCGTCCAGCTTGATCGGCCCTTTGGGCGTGTTGACGCTGGTCTCATACACCGCCTGCAGGAAGGCCTGCTTGTCCTCGATCCTGCCGCTGACCTTCTTGAGGGCGGCCTCGAGGATCTGGGCCCCGGCGTAGCCATGAGCGGCGTCCTGGGCTACCACACGGCCGGGATACTTGTCGTGGAACGCCTTCAGGAAGGCGGCGTTGACCGGATCATCGAAGGCTTCGCTGTAGACGTTTTCGGCCATGAAGCCGACGGCTTTGTCCTTGAGCTGCCCCAGGTTTGGCCCACCGGTGTACTGGCCCGTGGCGTCGAACACCTGGATCTTGCGCGAGCCCGCGTAGTTGGCGAACTGCTCGCCGAAGCGCAGCCCGTCGAGGCCAGGCAGGAACGTGACCACCACGTCGGCCGAGGGATCGAGCTGCGCCAGCAATGGCCCGAAGTCGGACGTGCCGACTGCTGGGTGGAGCTCCTGGACGATGGTGCCGCCCCGGTCGATAAAGGTGCTGCTGAAGAAGTCTGAGTTCTCGATGCCGGCCGCAAAATCCGAGGTCATGATGATGGCCTTCTTGAAGCCGGCCGAGGCCACGTAGTCAGCAGACGGATCCATGTGCAGGCTGGAGGTGTTGGTGAACCGGGCGATATAGGGGCTCTTCAACGCCGGGTCGATGGTCAGCTTGGACCCGCCGCAGTTGCCGGTGACCAGCAGCGGCATCTCCATCTGCCTGACGTAGGGCGCGATGGCATAGCAGATGGCCGTATTGGTGTAGCCCATCAGCACCTGCACCTTGTCGTTCTCGACCAGCTGCTTGGTTTTGGTGAGACCGACGTCGGCTTTGAACTCGTCGTCCACGAAGACCGGGTCAATCTTTCGGCCGGCTACGGTCGAGTTGATGGACGATAGGTACAGGTTGAACCCGTCCTGGTTGTCCTTGCCGATATTGGCCGACGGACCGGTGAGCGTCTCGGCCACGCCAACTTTGATCGAAGCGCCCGTTGCGGCCGCCGCTGCGGAGCTGGCCGCCGCCGCGGAGGGTTTGGGGCTGGCAGGAGCGCTGGCAGCGGCTGGGGCGCTGGGCTTGGCGGGGGCGGAGATCGAGGCAGCGGGCGCGCTCGCGGGCGAGACGCCGGCGCTACCGGGTCCGCCGCAGGCGGCAAGGGCCACGGCGAGGATGAGGGGGGTGAGAGAAACCTCGCGAGCCATGATCATCCCTGGGCCTGGAGGACTTTGCCGCCCACCTCGACAGGCTTGGCGTCGACCAGCACGAACGCGATGCGGCAGGGCTCGCTGCCCTTGTTCAGCCAGTTGTGGATGGTCCCGCGCTGGACCAGCACGTCGCCGGCTTTGAGGTGGACCACGTTGTCGTCCAGCTCCATGTCAACCTCGCCCGACATGACCACGGCATAGTCGATCGAGTCCGTACGGTGATTGCGCGGGCTGTTGCCCGGCTGCAGCTCCAGGATGCGGAACACCGTCCCGTTGGCATGCGTGGTGCCCACCTGGCGTTGACTCTCGTCGGCGTCGCCGGAGTTATCGACGGGAAAGCCTTCGGTGGTCCAGATCACGCTGGTCTCGGTGCCCGGCCGGGGGCTGCCCGTCTTGCCCAGCTCGTCGATTTTGACGATGGCGCGGCCATTCGCGTCGTGGCCGGTGACGACCCTTCTCACTTTCAAAGCCATGGCCCATGATTATGCACGTGCAAGACGAGATGCGCTGGGTTGGCACCTGGACCACCACGCCGGCGCCCGTGGAGGGCGTCGCGCTGAACAATCAGACGCTGCGCATGATCGCGCACGTCAGCATCGGCGGGCGGACGTTGCGGGTGCGCCTGTCGAATGCCTACGGAAGACGCAAGCTGGCCATCGGCGCGGCCCACCTGGCGCTGCGCGGCGAGGGAGCGGGCATCGTACCCGACTCGGATCGCGCGCTGACGTTCAACGGCTCCACGTCCACGACAATCGCGGCCGGCGCGCTGGTGGTGACGGACCCGGTGGAGCTCGAGGTGCCGCCTCTGGCCGACCTGGCCGTGAGCGTCCATCTGCCAGGCGACGTGCCCGAGACGTTCATGGTCACCGGCCACGGTAATGCGCACCAGACCAACTACATCTCGCCGCCGGGCGATTTCACCGACTCGGCCGAGATGGCCGTGCAGCACACGACGCAGGACTTCCTGTTCGTGACCGGCATCGATGTCCTGGCGCCGGCGGAGACGGGCGGGATCGTGGCCTTTGGCGATTCCCTCACAGACGCGAACACCTCCACCCTGGACGCCAACAACCGCTGGCCGGATCAGCTGGCGCGGCGGCTCGTGGACCGCGGCGGCCGCATACTGGGCGTGATGAACCAGGGCATCGGCGGCAACCGCATCCTGCACGACGTGCGGGGCGACAGTGGCCTGCGGCGCTTCGACCGCGACGTGCTGGCCCAGACGGGCGTGACGCACGCGGTCGTGCTGCTGGGCATCAACGACATCCGCAACCGGCAGCAGAAGCCGGAGGAGATCGTCACTGCCGAGGAGATGATCGCCGGCCTCAACCAGTTTGCGGTGCGGGCGCACTCGCGGGGCGTGAAGATCTTCGGCGGCACGCTGCTGACGTTCGAGCACGAAACCTTCAACCCCGGCTTCTACACGCCGGAGGGCGAAGTCAAGCGGCAGGCAGTGAACGCCTGGATCCGGGAGAGTGGCGCGTTCGACGCCGTGATCGACTTCGAGGCGGCGCTGCGCGACCCCAGCCACCCAACCCAGATGCTGCCCAAATGGGACGTTGGCGACCATCTGCACCCGAGCGACGCCGGCTACCTGCACATGGGCGACGCGATCGACCTGTCGCTTTTCGGCTGAAGCGCCGCCTACTTGGCGTATAGTGCCGGCATGAGGCTGAACGTCAGGCACTCCATTGCCGGGCTGGCGTTAACACTGGCCGCGGGCGGCTGCGGCGCCGCTCCCGCGCCGCCGATCAAGGTCGGCTACATTCAGACGCTGACCGGCTCAACCGCGAACGTCGGCAAGGA
>DATGVV010000379.1:0-5680 GCA_035299885.1 Chloroflexota bacterium
AAGACCTGGGCATCTTCGAGAAGCACGGCCTGGACGTCAAGCTGGTGGCAATGCCGCCACCGGCGGGCGTAGCTGCCATCGAGAAAGGTGACCTGCAGTTCATGGCCACCATCGGCTCCGCCGCCTGACAAGCTCCACGTCCTACGTGCAGGCCAAGCCGGACATGGTCCGCCAGGCGGTGGCAGCAGCTGTCGAAGCGACCCAGATCAGTGGCTCGAATAAGGATCAGAACACAGGCGTGATGGTCAAAGAGCTCAAGCTCAGCCCGGAAGTCGCCTCCAAGCTCTATGACGAGGCCAAGGAGCTATCGTTATGGCAGACCGACGGCCGCGCCACCCGAGCCGGCATGTCCTTCGTCTTCCAGATGGACCAGGCCGCCCTCAAGCTCCACACCGCCCCCACCGAGAGCCAGATCTTCGACTGGTCGTTCCTCCCGAAATAGCTAGCTATCGCCAGTGCTGGGTCTCATCCAGTCCCAATCTCAGGCACAGTGATTTAGCCGGACGCTTGAACCGGCCCGCTACGCGCTTTGGCTGATAGCTTGAACATCCTGCAAGAAATCTGAGGCGCTGAAGTTGCTGGGCAACGCCACCCGCAAGCGACCTTGCGGGTCGATCAGGTAGACGATGGCCAGGTGCGCGAGCTGATCCGGAGTGACCGCTTTCCCTGCCAACGCTGGATCTTCAATCCCGCCGTACACCTGCCACACCTTGGCCAGCTGCGAGGGCGAGCCGGTGAGGTAATGCCAGTTGGCTAGATCGGCCAGGCCGCGATCGGCGTTGAACTTCTGAACGCTGAGTGGCGTGTCGCCCGCGGGGTCGACAGAGACGGCCAGCAGTTCTACCTTGGCGCCCTGCGCGCCCAGGCGCCGATCGGCCGTACCAAGGGTGCTGGCGATGAGCGGGCAAACGTCTGGGCAATGTGTGTAGATGAAGGTAAGGGCCACCGTCTTTCCGCGCAGCTCATGCAGGGCGATTTGTCTGCCGTGGTGGTCGATTAACGTGAAATCGGGCGCCGCTGGTGCGCCATTGACGGTTGCACCGACAACGCGTGGCCGATTTGCCGTCAGGCGAGTAATCCCGAACGCGGCGATGACCGCCGTGGCCAAGGCAATGGCGCCGATAGCGAGGCGTGTCATTGGAGCGGGCGCAAGCCGACTCCGGCCGCGCCTTTCGGGTACACCCGAAATAGGCCCCACAAGCCCGCTTCGCGATACGGTTCGCGATGGTCGCCATACAAATAGTCGCCTGGCAGGCCCGCTGGCCCGCCAGCGCCGCCATCCAGGTGCAAGGTGATGGCTTCGGCACCGCCAACCTGGACCGAGCTCACTAATGGGGTACCGGCCCGGCCAGTTTCATAAGGCCAGCGATGTCCCTCCACCGTAAATGCGTGCGCCTGCTCACTGAAAGGCACCAGAACATGGAGCCGAACTGGATCACCCGCGTAGGCCTCCAATAAGGGCGTGGCCGGATCGCCGTGCACAGTGCTGAGGAAAACCCTGGACGGATCGTCGTGTTGCGCGAGCCGCTTCGGCAAGGCGTTGGCATTGTAGTTCAGCCCGATCACGCCTTGTACATGCTGGCCATAGGGCATTTGGGCCGTTCCGATGACATTGTCCTCGTCCTGGACGAAAAGCGCGAAATCCCGGTAAGCGGTTCCATCTGGCTTGACGGCATCAGCTCGCCAGCTAGAAATCGTCGACACATCTGCACCGGTCGCGGGATCGCGGTAACGTGCCCCCGCCGGGCCCACGATGATGGCCCCGTACAGTCCCAGCCCGGGGTTTTCCAGTACGTTTCCCCAGTCGCGCACGAGCGCCGCCGTCTCCCCAATTTCTGGCGCTGCAAAGAAAGTGTACGTTCTGTTCTCGCCTGGAGCCACCGGCGCGTCCTCGCGCGGGTCGTAAGCCAGCAGACCGGTATGAAAGGAAACCGACCCAGCGGTGTCGTTCCGCAGCTGCACCTGCACGCAATCGCCCACGTTGACGTGCAACGTCAGCGGCTGGGGCGGCATGGATCCGGCGGCGATGCTGGCCACGTCCTGCTGCAGGGCGTACAGCTTGCCCCTGCCACCTAGCATCGGCAGGGAAGCCTCTATGGCGGCGACAGCAAAGCGCTTGTCCGGTGCATCGGCCGGACAGACGGAGCTGCTGGCGGGCGCCATCATTTCATGACCCGGCAGCTTCTGCAGCGCGTTCCCGCCGGAGCCATCCAGCACGCGCAGGACACCCCAGCTGCCCTCGCGCAGCTTGGAGGAGCGGCCATCGTAGTACAGATAGTCGCCCGGCAGGCCCTGCGGGCCGCCTGCCTTCGGTATCGACAGGTCGTAGCGTTCCGAAATGCCTATGTGGATAGTGTCCGTCGGCGGTGAGCGGCTGCTGTAAGGCTCCGCGCGGAACCAATGCCCATCGAGGTGCCAGGTATGGACCTCGTTGGTGCCCGCAACCAGCGTGCGTATCACCACCGGATCGCCCAGGTAAGCCTCCAGGACAGGCGTAGCCGGATCCCCGCGGGCCGTGGCGTTGAAGAGGGTCGTTGGATCGCCAGCGCGCTTATCCAACGGCTCGGCCCGCAAATCCAACGTGCTGCCGCTGGAGGTGCCGATATGGGTCAGGATGTTGGCGTCCTGGATTAGCATGACGAGTTCGCGGAAGCTGCCGGCGATATCCACGGACACAGGCGACGTAGTATGGACGTCGGCTATCAGGCCACTGTCGATGCTTGCACCGGTGCGTGGGTCATGGTAGCTGGAGCCGGGTGGCTCACAGATGAAGGCTCCGAACAGCCCATGGGCCCACGATGTCAGGGCATCTACGTGGTCGTGGAAGTAGACGGTCCCCAGCTGCACATCCGGATACCAGCGATAGCGCACGAACTCGGTGCTGACGATTTCGCCGCGGCCATGGGCATAGCGCAGCGGCTGGGCGAACGCCAGGCTGCCGCCGTCGATATGGTCGACGCGCGCGATCTCGAACGTCTGATCCTGCTCCATGCCCACGCCCACCAGGATGCCCGGCTGGAAGCGGTCGGTACTGCGCAGGCTCACCTGCCTAGCGCCCGCTTGAACTTGCTGCCGCAGCGTCTCGCCCTCGACTTTGAAAGGCCGAACGGATTGCTCGTAATTGAAGCCGGTATCCACGCCGTCGCTGGCCTGCACGTCAAACTGCACGAAGTGGACGTGCAGGTCAGCCTTGCTCAGGAAGCCGTTCTGCCGATCATCTTCGAGCTCGCTCTTCAGCACGATGTCCACGCAGTCCTGTCCGGCATTGGCCCGGATGGCCAGCGGGACCCTGAGATTGGCGTTGGCGCGGACGGCGTCCTCCTGGCTCCTGAGCACATACAGCTCGCCGGAAGGGTCGAGAATGTTGAAGCGCGAATTCAACGGGATCGGCAGACCGATCGCGTGAATAACGAACTGCTTGGCCTGCGTGCCGGCCGGGCACAGGCTCCAGGGACCGTTCTCGCCCGGCTTTGGCAGGTCCGTACCGGAATGGATGGGCTCCAGGAAAGGCGCCGGGCCATGGTCCGGCGCGAATGGCGGGCGCTTGCCCAGATGGGGCCGCAAGAACGGATAGGCCAGCTTGCCGGTTTTGGGATCGAAGTACAGTGGCGGGCGAGCACCGGGAGTTGGCGAGCCAAAGCCAGGCCAAACGCGATCCGTATCCGGCTCATTCAAATACACGTCGCCGTCCCGCCGCCAGTCCAGGACGGCGGCGTCATAGCCTCTGGGGATTCCCGGCGGCGGAAGCTGGCGCTCAACCCACTCCGCAAGGTTGTCGCGCGTGATCTGGAAGGTCGGGCCCTTCCAATCCACCGTTCGGCCGATGAGCTTGTCGGATGTGACGGCTGGCAGCATCTGTCCGCTTCGGTCAGGGAGCTCGTGCAGGGGCGGAAGCAAGTCCAGAAGCACGGAGCCGTCCTGTTTGGTGTCGTAGACCCGCCAGATCATCCACATGCCTGCCAGGTAGTGATGGGCGATGTGGCAGTGGATCAGAAAGTCGCCGGCATCCTGCTGGCAGCCGCCGCTGCCGCATTCGTCTACGATGTCGAAAGTTTCCGAGGGCCCCACCGCCTGAGAGTCGACGCGATCGGAGATCTCCGGCACGAGCGCCGGGTGCTTATTCAGCCCGCTGTCGAAGTTGGAGGGCTCCACGCCAGGCTGGCGATGCCAGCGAATGGCTCCGCCGTGCACATGGTGCACGTGAAACACCTCCGACCCGCCGTCGACTACCCGCTGCTTGACAGGGTCACCGAGGTAGCTGCGGGCAATCGGCGTGGCCGGATCGCCAAAGGCGTATGAGCTGTACGGCAAGGACTTGTCGTACTTTCCGGACAGCTGCTGCTGCAGCGCCAGACGGTTCATGAATGGCTCGCTGCGATAGTTGAGCGCTCGAGCACCAGGACGGTAGGCGGTGCTGAAAGGATCGACCTGGGTCACCAACTGGCCGCCCTTATCCAGCTGCCGATAGCTCTCGTCGCCGATCTCGTGGTACATCATCACGAACTCACGGAAGGCGCTGCCGGCCGGATCCTGGATGATGGCCGCCCAGCCGCTGCGCAGGTCTGCACCGCTGCTCGGATCCAGGACGCGCGCGCCTTTCGGCTCCACCACGACCGCACCGAATAATCCATGGCTGGTCTGGGTGCGGACGCCGCCGTGAGAGTGAAAGAGGTGCGCGCCTTCCGGCTCGTCGGCCGGCACCATCCACTCGTAGGTCACGGTCCGGCCCGGCGCCGCCATAGCCTCGGGGTTGGTGGCCAGGGCCGGCGTGCCGCTGTCCGCCACATGAAGGCTCGAGTCGTGCAGATGCAGGCTGGCTGGCTCGCCGTTCGCCAGCTCGTTCCGAAGGGCGATGCGCAGGCATTGGCCCGGGTTTACTCGCACGACTAAGGGCTGAATGGCGTCGGCCTGCAGGCCGATGGATACCGCCGGTTCGGCGGTCCCGGCCCGGGCGGTGTTATTCTGGGCCTCCTCCTGCCTCACACGCCCGAGGTCCTCCTCCAACACATACATCCGGCCCTCGGGGTCATGGTCCAGGTAACGGTTGAGGGTAATGTCGACGTTGATGGCGACGGTGCGGTACTCGCGCCTTGGCGCGGCCGGATCGCAGCGGGCGCCGGCGTAGACTGATTCGGCGTCAGGATTCGAGCCCAACAGCGGGCCTTGGCTGGCCTCGTGGCCCGCTTCCAAGCCGGCGAAACCCGGGCCAGCGCCGGGCGACGGCCGGGGTGCTGCGGACGAACCGCTGCAGGCGACTGCCAGCAGGGCCACGGCTCCAGCTAAGAACGCCAGCCGGCGTGGTGATACGAGGAAGGGCGAAGCCTCGGCCTCACCCTCCCTCATCAGCAGTGATCCGTCACTTGGGCTGGACGATGATGCTCCCCTTCATGCCCAATTCTCTGTGGAAAGCGCAGAAGTATGAATACGTGCCCGGCTTGTCAAAGGTCAGCGCCCAACTGAAACCGCCCGCGCTGAACGGCCCAATGTCGGCAGAGTTGTAGTACTTGGTCGGATCATAGGTGGGAGCCGGCTTTGAGGGCCAGATGACCTTGCTATTCAAGCTCACTTCCGGAAGCGGCTGGCCGCTTGGCGGGGGCTTCATCACCAGGAACTCTGGATCGGGCGGCGTCGGGTTGAAGGTCACGCTATGGAAAAACGCTGAGCCCCATACCACCGTGTC
>DATGVV010000380.1:0-2083 GCA_035299885.1 Chloroflexota bacterium
GCTTCGGTGGCGGCCGGTGCTACAGCTGCCGCTGCCAAGGCGTCCGCCTGTTTGCGCTCCCGCCGGGCGCGCACGGCGGCGGCCAGGCGGGATTCGGACGGCTCCTCCACAGCCGCCGCGAGCGGACCAGCCTCAGCGACCGGGATTGTGACGGCGCTTTCCGCGAGCGCCTCTGCGCGTGCCCGAGCGCGGCTCCTGCGGCGCTTCCGCCCCTTCTCTTCCTCGCCCGGAGTTACCGCTGTCGCCATGATCGCCCGGCCAGTCTAAGCGTCCGCTTAACGATCGGAGCCGGGCTTCAAAACCTGCTCGATGAGCCATTTCAGATAGGGCGGCGAGCCGCCGTCGATGGCCACCTCATAGATCTCCGGCACCTTGTACGTGTGGTGTTTCCGCAGGTATTCATAGACGGCCCTGGAGCGTGAGCTGACGGTCTTGATCATCAGCAGCGCCTCACTCTCCCGCTGCAGAAGCCCGTCCGAGTAATAAAAGGAGTGGACCATCGGCACCACGGAGCAGCGGCCCGCGAGGTGCTCGACGACCAGTCCCTCGCCCAGCCGCTCGGCGTCGTTACGGCCGCCGGCGGTCACCATGATCAGCACCGCCTTTTCCTCAGAGCCCACCCCTTAATTCTCGGCGCGTTGCGGCCGGTCGAGCCAGACGGTGGCGCTGACGAGGGCGATGGCGCCGAGCAGGATGCCGCCCAGCACATCGGACTCCCAGTGAACCTCGAGGTACAGGCGGTCGAAGGCCATCACCACAATGAGAACAATGGCGAGAGGGACCGCCAGGTTACGAAGCCAGGGCCACGGCGCGAGGCGGCGCAGGACGAAGGCCAGCAGTCCGTAGACGAAGACGGTCCTCATCATGTGGCCGCTGGGAAAGCTGTTGTGCAGGCCGGCCGCAGGCTCCAGCAGGTTGCTGATGCTCGGTCCGTCCGCATGCGACACCGACGACGGTGGCCGCGGATGTGTGAGGTTCGACTTGTAGAGGATCTCGAACACCTCGGCCACGAAAAACGCGACGAAGACCAGGACGTCGGCCACGAAGCCACGGCGCCATAGAAAGATGACGAGGGCGACAAGCAGGATCGTGGTGACCTCCACGCCGCCAAGCAGCGCAATGCCCTGAAACACCGGATGCAGCGGCGGATCCCAGGCGCTCGCCAGCGCCTGCTCGACGTCGTGGTCGGCCATGTCCAACCAGCCCAGAGAGACCGCGATGGTCAGCACCTGGAACCCGACCGCCAGCACGGCGATCGCCACCAGCCTCGGAAGCAAAGCCCTCAGCAGCACGGCCGCCGGGCTGCTAATGCTGGCAACGGCGGCAGAACACTGTGGTCCGTCCTGCGATGCGAACTGCCGACAGCGGCCGCCCGCACGTGTAGCACGGCTGGCCCGCGCGGCCATAGACGAGCAGGACCTCTTGCTGGCCGCCTACCTCTCCCCACGCGTCGCGATACGTGTCGACCGAGCTGCCGCGATTCCTGATCGCTGTCTCCAGCGACTCGCGGAGGGATTCGTGCAGCCGACGCGCCGACTTGCGGCTCAAGCCTCCGGCGATGCGATCCGGACGCAGCCGCGCACGGTGCAGCGATTCATCGGCGTAGATGTTGCCTACGCCAGCCAGAGCCTTCTGGTCCAACAGCACGGCTTTGAGCGGCGCCTTTCGCCGGCGCAGCGCTTGATACAGGCCGTCGGCTGTGAAGTCGGGATCGATCGGCTCTGGGCCGAGCTTGGGGATGGCGCGCGCCTCGCGCAGCCCGGCTTCGGTGCCGAGCAGCAGCCGCCCAAAGCGCCGGGGGTCGCGATAGCGCAGCTGCCTTCCGTCGTCCAGCGTGAAGATCGCGTGGGTGTGGTTGGGGATGGGCGTCTCAGGGCTCACCAGGCGGAGCTGCCCGGTCATGCCGAGGTGCACGACCAGCAAACGCTCATCGCGCAGTGCAATGAGGATGTATTTCCCGCGTCGCTTGACCGACTCGATGCGGTGCCCCGCTATCAGGTCGGCGAAAACCTCCGGCTCGGGGTGACGCACGATGGTCGGGACGCGCAGCTCGCAGCTGACGATGGTCCGACCGACAAGGTGC
>DATGVV010000381.1:0-1690 GCA_035299885.1 Chloroflexota bacterium
ATCGAAACGCAATTGCGAGAGCTGGGCTGACATGCCGCTGAACATCGGCATTATGGGGCTGCCCAATTCGGGTAAGTCCACGCTGTTCAACGCCATCACCCATGCCCATGCGCCGACAGGGACGCACGCGTTCTCGACCACCGATCGCAACATGGCGTCCGTGAACGTGCCTGATTCCCGGCTCGACAAGCTGGCCGAGATGTTCCATCCCAAGAAGAACACGCCTACGACCGTCGAATTCGTCGATATTCCAGGCGTGGTCCGGGGCTCGAGCGAAGGGGCCGGGCTGGGCAATAAGTTCTTGGGCTACCTGCGTCAGAGCGACTGTCTGGCCGAGGTGGTGCGCTGCTTCGACGACGTCAACGTGCCGCACCCCGACGACACGATCGATCCGGTGCGCGACATGGAGACCGTCAAGCTGGAGCTGGTGCTGGCCGACCTGGCGGTTGCCCAACGGCGGATGGAGCGTACCCGCTCGGAGGCCAAGAGCGGCGACAAGAAGAAGCTGTTCGAGCTGGAAGTGCTGGACAAGGTGGTGGCGGCGTTCAATGAGGGTGCGGCCGTTCGCGAGATGGGCCTCAGCGACGAGGAGCTTGGAGCGCTAACCGAGCTGGACCTGCTCAGCGCGAAGCCGGTCTTCTACGTGGCGAACGTGAACGAAGGCGAGGGTGCGGATGCCGCGCGCGTGCAGGTCATGCGCGGAGCGGCGGTCGGCGCCGACGTGATCGCCGTGTCAGCCAAAATCGAGGCCGAGCTGAGCGAGATGGACCCGGCTGACGCGGTTGTGTTCGCCGAAGAGCTGGGCATCAAGGAATCGACGCTGGATCAGGTGATCCGGGCCGGCTACCGACTGCTGAACCTGCTCAGCTTCCTCACGGCCGGCGAGGACGAAGTGCGTGCCTGGACAGTGCGCAAGGGCGCCAAGGCGCCGGAGGCCGCCGGCAAGATACACAGCGATCTGGAACGCGGCTTCATCCGGGCTGAGGTCGTCACCTACGATGATTTGATGGCCGCCGGCTCGATGGCCAGTGCCCGCACCAAGGGCCTCCTGCGCCTGGAGGGCAAGGAGTATGTTGTTCAGGATGGGGACATCCTGAACATCCGCTTCAGCGTCTAACCACAGCTATACTTCGTGCTGCTTCTCGCGCGGGGCAGGTCGGTGGCACGCGTACGCTGCCGGCCGGTGGGCCCGTGCAATCCCGTGGGAGCGGAGGTGTGCGTGCGCGATTATGAACTAAGTGTCGTCATCCGTCCGGATATTGACGACAAGATGACCAAGGTGGCCACCGATCGGGTGCAAAGCCTGATCACCCAGCGAGGCGGCGAGCTGAACAACGTCCAGGATTGGGGCAAGCGCCGGATGGCCTACAAGATCGGCCACCACGGCGAGGGTATCTATTTCATTTACCGGCTACAAATGGAGCCTGCCTCCGCAGCGGAGATCGAGCACGAGTTGAACTTGGACGAGCAGGTCCTGCGGTTCATCATGGTGCACCTCGATCCCGTGGCTCTGGAGGTACTCAGGAACCCGCCGCCGCCAATGGCGCCGCGGCCCGAGCGACGCCCCATGGAGCCGCCGGCCGAAGTGGCCGTTGAGGCGCCGGCGGCCGAGGCCATGGTCGCGGGACCGACCGGCGAGGAAGCCGTAGCGGCGCCGGCTGCCAGGCGGCCGCCCGGAACACCGGAGGCT
>DATGVV010000382.1:0-2331 GCA_035299885.1 Chloroflexota bacterium
AAGTGCGACTGTATAATCCGCAACAAGAAAGACACATGTAAATGGCCCTGGATCAAGCCGGGTTCGGCGCCAGTCCTCAAATCCAACCACAACCGCGGGCCAATCGAGGGAAGTTCCGATTCCTGACCTATCCATTCCGATTCTTTTTCCGTTTGGCAAAGCGGACCATGGCCGGGGTCGTCCGGACGCTGGCCTTCCATCCGCTTGCCAGCCTACTGGTCGTCATTCTCCTAGCGACGGTGGGCTTTTTGGGTTACGAGGACTACACCAAGGGGACGTTCCGTTTAGGTTCGCCGGGCAGCGGCGGGCCAAGCGCCTCGAAGCTGCCGCCGAGCCCAGCGACCGAGGATTTCATCAAGGGCCAGACAACGTTCAACGCGCAGCTGATGTGGCAGAGCTTCAGCGACGACCTGAAGCAGCAGCTCACTCGGCGCGGCACGAATCAAGCATCGCTTCAGCGACAGCTGGACCAGCGCAAGCAGTCTGGCAGCAAGGTCGAGCAGGTGCAGTACGTGGGCGGCGTGCAAGCTCCTGATGGCACGCGCCTGTTCGTGTACTCACTCACAATTGACGTCCCTAATCAACAGGGACAGCAGGGCGTGGCGGAGAACCACTACGTCCTCACCGTCGACCAGACCGACAAAATCATCAAAGTGGAGTAACCCATGAGTGCACCTGCTGGCGCCGCGCGACGTCAACCCGACGAGATCGACGCGGCTATCGATGGTTTCTTCGGAAAACTAGGCCGCAACTGGAAGTGGATCGCCTTCTGGCTGCTGTTCTTCGGCATCCTCGTCTTCTACGTGCTGCCGAACTGGAGCACGGTCCGCACGCCACTGATGACCATCGTCAGCCTGGTCCTGCAGCTGATCTACGTCGGCTTCTTCATGGTCTTCCAGTTTGCGGTCCTGTTCTGGTTCCTGGCGCGCGGCCGCGTGTACTGGATCGAGCCAGGCGAATCGGGCATCTACTTCAAGGACTACAAGGGCAATCCTGAGGTCCTCGAAGTCTCCACCCGTGTCGTGACGCTGGTTCGCGGCGTGAAGGGCTTCAAGGAGATGGGCGGCGAGGTTTCGCGCGGCCTGCTGCTGGTGGGCCCGCCGGGCACCGGAAAGTCGTACCTGGCGCAGGCGATCTCGGCCGAGGCGGGCGTGCCTTTCTGCTACGCCTCGGCGCCCAGCTTCCAGAATATGTTTTTTGGCGTCGGCAACTTGCGGGTCATGGGCCTCTATCGCAAGGCTCGCAAGAAGGCCCAGAAATATGGGGCTTGCATCTTGTTCATCGACGAGATCGACGCCCTTGGCGCGGCTCGCGGTGGCGCGGGTGGTGGCATGGGCATGATGGGTGGCATGATGGGAGGCGGCTCCGGCATGCTCAACGAGCTGCTGCTGCAGATGGACCCGCCCAATATCGAGACGGGCGCCATCAAGAAGTTCCTGCGCAAGATCGGCCTGCGGCGCGGTAAGGCTGTACAGCCGCCGGTGCTGACTATCGGCGCCACAAACCTACCTGAGGTGCTCGATCCGGCGCTGCTGCGCCCCGGCCGCTTCGACCGCCAGATCCGCATCGACAAGCCATCGTTCGACGGCCGCAAAGAGATCATCGAATACTACCTAGACAAGGTGAAGCACGTTCCGGATATGCCTATCGACAAGATGGGCAACGACACTATCGACTACACGCCAGTGGCCATCAAGTACGTCATCAACGAGGCCGTGGTCAATGCCCACTTCGAGGGCAAGGACCGCATGGACTACAAGGATTTCACACGGGCGCGCGAGTATCACGAATGGGGCCTGCGGCAGCCCATCCTGAGCATGAGCCAGGAGGAGAAGCGCCGCATCGCCTACCACGAGACCGGGCACGCCTATGCGCAGATCAAGCTCCAGCCCAAGGAGCGTCTGTCCAAGGTGACGATCATCCGCCACGGCTCGGCGCTCGGCTTGTCGGCCTCCAAGCCGCTGGAGGAGCAGTACCTCAAGACCAAGGAGGAGCTGCTGGCGGACATCCAGATCTCGCTGGGCAGCAAGGCTGCCGAGCGGCTGTTCCTGGGGACCGAGACCACGGGCATGGGCGGCGACCTGCCGGCGGCAACGCGTATGGCCGGCTACTTCCTGGGGATGTGTGGCATGGGCGGCAGCCTGTACGCGCCAATGGCTTTCGGCCAGTGGCAGCCTGATGGTGAGCTCAAGCACCAGATCGAGGTGCTGCTCGACGAGCAGTATAAGAAGGTCAAGGTGCTGCTCGAAGCCAACCGGGAGTCCGTTACCGCCATCGCCGAAGCGCTGCTTATCCGCGAGGAGCTGGATGGCGATGAGGTGCTGGAGATCG
>DATGVV010000383.1:0-6438 GCA_035299885.1 Chloroflexota bacterium
TGTTTCAGGACCGCCTCGAGCAGGCCATCCTCGTGGCCCAGCGCGAGGCGCGTCCCATTGGTCTGCTGCTGATGGACCTGGACCGCTTCAAGGAGGTCAACGACACGCTCGGCCACCAGGCCGGCGACGTCCTGCTGCGCGCCGTAGCCAGGCGCCTTAGGGCCGCCCTGAGGACGTCCGATACGGTGGCGCGGCTCGGTGGCGATGAGTTCGCGGCGGTCCTCACCAGCATGGAGGATGCGGCGGGCGCCCTGGTCGCCGCCAACAAGCTCCTGGACGCGACGGCTGAGCCCACGCTATTGGGTGGCAAGCCCATCCAGGTGGCGGGCAGCATCGGCATCGCGCTGTGTCCGGAGCACGGAGAGGACCCCGAGACCCTGCTGCGCCACGCCGACGTGGCGATGTACGTGGCGAAGCGCAACGGCGGCGGCTCGGCGATTTACGGTCCGGACATGGACCGCGACCATGCGGACCGGCTGGTGCTGGGGCATGACCTGCGGCGGGCTGTTGAGGAAGGCGAGCTGATGCTCGAATTCCAGCCTCGCTTTAACCTGGCGACACGCAACGTCGACGGCGTTGAGGCGCTGGTGCGCTGGAACCATCCCGAGCAAGGCGTGATCCTGCCCGCGCACTTCATTCCCATGGCCGAGCAGACGGGGCTCATCCGCCAGCTCAGCCGCTGGGTGCTGGCTCGAGCTTTCGAGCAGCGGCGAGCGTGGCACAACGCCGGCCTGGACCTGAACGTGGCGGTCAACCTCTCGATGCGGGACTTGCACGATCCCACGCTGCCAGACGCTATCAGCAAGCTGGCGCAGGCCTATCGCGAGCAGCCAAATTGGCTCATCGTCGAGATCACCGAGGGCGCGGTGATGAGCGATCCCGGCACGGCTCAGCGGGCCATGGCCAAGCTGCGCACGCTGGGCATCCGCATCTCGATCGATGACTTCGGGACCGGCTACTCGTCACTGGCCTACCTCAATCAGCTGGCGGTGGATGAGATCAAGGTGGACCGCTCGTTCGTGTACGGGATGGCCGATGACCCGAAGCAATTGGCGATCGTGAAGGCCACGGTCGAGATGGGGCATGCCCTGGGAGCGGCGGTGGTGGCCGAAGGCGTGGAGGAACAATCAGCGTTGGACGCGCTGGGGAAGATGGGCTGCGATGGCGCCCAAGGCTTCCACATCTGCACGCCCATTGCGCCGGGCAAGTTGGTGGAGTGGCTGCGCGAGTTCAGAGACGCCGATGCGAGCTGAATGGTTGCTCGGGTCCTACAGGTCCAGGGTGCTTGGCGCGAACAGGTCGTCGATCTTGAGCTTCTCCGGCGTGAGCCCCTGCTCGTGCGAGTACGCGATGAGCGTCTCCAGCATGGGGCGGTTGGCCTTCACGCCGAACGGGAATGGATCGGGGCCGAACAGCTCCCGTGTCTGGCGCAAATACTCCGGGCCGAAGATCAGGGCCGAGGGGATAGCGTCCGGCAGCTTTTCGTAGGCCGCGTCTTTGGCCTTCACGAAAGCCGAGTACAGGTTGAAGGCCAGCCATGGATGCTCGCGGTAAACGTCGCCGCGAATGATGTAGGCGTGGTTGGCGGGGATGAAGCCATGGTCGCGGAAGAAGCGCGCTCCTTCGGCGACGCGATCGCGGAACAGCGGCCGGACCTTGCTCCAGTCGCGGTCCTGGGCGCGGATCCGCGTCGAGCGGTCGATCACGTTCGTCTCGCGCCGGAAGGTGCGGCTGACGGGGGCAGCATCCAGCTCGTGATCGACCAACATTGAGGCCAGGCTCTTGTCCGGCGGGACGCGCTGGAAGGAGATGCCCTCGGGGGGCTTAAAGCCGGTGGCGCCGCCGTGGCTGAGCTCCTCCGTGCGCTCCATGAACCAGTGCACCTTGTATTGGGAGACGCCGAAGTCGTGCTCGATCGTGCCGCGGAACCACAGCGCTGCCGTCTGCTGATACTCGCCCACGCCGATGCGCTTGCCGGTGAGATCTTCGGGCCGCTCGATCCCGGCTTCGGCGTGCACGGAGTGCTCCATGTGCATGAACCGCCGCGAGGGGAAGACAGGAATGGCCATCATGTCCATGCCGCGCGATCTGGCGATCAGATATGACGACAGCGACATCTCGGAGATGTCGAACTCGCCGAATTTGAGCTGGCGCCAGAACGTCTCGGAGGGATCAGAGTAGGTCGGAACCAGCTCCACGCCTTCGATTTCCACGCTGCCGTTCATCAGGGGCTCGACCCGCTCGTTGTAGTTTGAGATGAAGCTGAGCTTGAGTTTGGGCATAGTGGGCCCGATTGTACGGCGCGCGGCCTTACAATCGTCGCCGTTATGAGTGCAGCTCCGGATGTCCCGGTACTCGAGCTTGTCGGGCTGAGCAAGCGCTTCGGCCCGGTGCTGGCGGTCGACAACATCAGCTTTGCCGTGCAGCCGGGCGAAGTTTTTACGCTGCTGGGCCCTAGTGGCTGCGGCAAGAGCACGACGCTGCGGCTGGTGGCGGGGCTGGAGCAGCCGGATCAGGGCAGCTTGCAGCTGCGCGGCCGGACCATCGCTTCGGCGACGGAGCGGTTCTTCTTGCCCCCAGAGCGGCGCAACATGGGCATGGTGTTCCAGTCGTACGCGATCTGGCCCCATATGACCGTGTTCGAGAACGTGGCGTTCCCGCTGCAGCTGCGCCGCTGGCCCAAGCAAAAGATTCGCGAGGCCGTGGGGCAAACGCTGGCCACCGTAGGCTTGGAAGGCCTGGAGCAGCGCCCGGCCACGATGCTCAGCGGTGGGCAGCAGCAGCGGGTGGCGCTGGCTCGGGCGCTGGTCTACAACCCCGATATCCTGCTGCTGGATGAGCCACTGTCCAATTTGGACGCCAAGCTGCGAGAGCACATGCGGGTCGAGCTGCGCACGCTCCAGCGCCGGCTCGGTATCGCCGTGCTGTTCGTGACCCACGACCAGTCTGAGGCCATGGCTCTGTCCGACCGCGTCGCCGTCATGAACGCGGGCCACATCGAACAGTTGGGCACGCCGGACGAGGTCTACGAGCGGCCGACAACGACTTTCGTGCGCGATTTCCTGGGCCGGGCCATCACCCTGGAGTGTGTCGTGCGGCGGGACGGCGGCCGCTGCTGGCTCGAGATGGCCGCGGCGGGCAGCTCGACGTTCAGCTTCGACGGCGGCAAGCTCGACGAATATGCAGGCGGCGGAACGGTATATCTGTCGTGCCGCCCCGAGGACCTGCAGCTGCTGCCCGCGGACGCTGGTGGCGCGAACACCTTCCGAGCCATCGTGGAGGAGGTGCTGTACCTGGGTGAGCGGGTGGAGTATCGCGTCCGCGCGGGCGGCTCGGCATCGTTCCTCATCTCCGGGCCGCGGCGCGAGCGCTATACGATCGGCGCCGAGCTCGATCTGCTGCTGGACACCAGCGGCGTTACGCTGTGGGCCGGCCGGAACGAGCCAGTTGAGGAGCTGGGAGCAGCTTGATGACGAACGAGAGGTTTACCCGGAGGCAGATGCTGCTCGGCCTGGTGGCGGGCAGCGCGGGGCTGGTGCTGGCCGCTTGCGGCGGGAGCGCGGAGCCCGCCGGCTCAGCGGCGGGCGCCTCGTCCGGAGCGGCATCGTCCGCGGCCAAGCCGGCTCCTGGCAGCGCAGCGGCTCAGGCGGTGGCCGGCAGCTGGGACGACCTCGTCGCCGCCGCGAAGAAGGAGGGCAAGGTCGTCATCAGCGGCCCGCCCGATCCGGAGACTCGGGCTAAGCTGCCGCCGGCTTTCAAGGACAAGTTCGGCATCGAGCTCGAGTATCTTGGCGGCAACTCCAGCCAGCTTGCCGCTCGCATCGAAAGCGAGCGCGCCGCCAACCAGTACAGCATCGATGCCAGCGTAGGCGGCAGCGACACGTTTTTCGGCACTTTCCTGGCCAAAAAGTGGCTGGATCCGCTGAAGCCGGCGCTGGTGCTCCCCGATGTGACAGACAGCTCGAAGTGGAAAGCCGGCTCAGTCTGGTTCCGGGACCCGGATAAGAACACCATCCTGCAGCTGTTCAACACCGTTCAGCCGATGCTGACGCTGAACCTGGAGATGATGAAGCCGAGTGACATCCCGAACGCGGACGCGCTGCTGGACCCCAAATGGAAGGGCAAGCTGTGTGCGTACGACCCCAGCGTCAACGGGGCCGGCATCGCCATTGCATCGGCCATCTATGTGGCCAAGGGCGAGGACTACGCCACCAAGCTCTACAAGGGCCAGAACGTGGCGTTATCGCGCGACTACCAGCAGGTAGCCGATTGGGTGGCACAGGGCAGCTACCCGATTGCCTTCGCGGCCACGCTGAACTACCTCGACAAGTACATCAAATCGGGCGTGAAGGTGGCGCAGTCCGGCTCGGCCGAGCTGCCGGAGCTGCCCGACTCGTCTAGCGCGCTCGGTGGCGGCTTCGGCGACTTGGGAATCTGGAACCGGGCGCCCCACCCCAACGCGGCGCGTGTGTTTGCCAACTGGATCGCCAGCAAGGAGGGGCTGACGATCTATTCGCAGACGCAGCAGCAGGTCCCTGCCCGCACAGATATCGACCCGACCTGGCTGCCGTCCTACCTGGTGCCTAAGCCGAACGTGAAGTACCTCGACACCTACGACTACGACTTTGAGCTCAATTACCGGCTGAAGATTCGGGACTTCTACAACAAGCTGCTGAAATGACGGAGGGCTATGGGCCAGTCCGCGGCTGAGCTTCCCGCCACTGCACCCAGCTCCCTCACCCTAGCCCTCTCCCGCTTCGGCGGGAGAGGGGATTTTCGGCGGCTGGTCATCATCGGGCTGCCGCTGCTGGTGGGCATCGTGGTCGCGGCGCCGACGGTGATGCTGGTCGCCAGCAGCTTCAACCAGGCCGGCACCGGAGCGGCCGCGCAGTTCGGCTTCAAGAACTGGACGGACGCGTTCGGCAGCCCAACCACCTTGGCCGCGCTGTGGAACAGCCTCTCGCTGGCGCTGGTGCGGACCGCCATCTCGATGCCTCTCGGCATCCTCATCACGTGGCTGGTGACACGCACCGACATGCCGGGCCGGGCCGGGATCGAGCTGCTGTCCTGGCTGTCCATCTTCACACCCATCCTGCCCCTGACGCTGGGCTGGATCCTGCTGCTGGACCCGCGCCTGGGCCTGATCAACGCCGGGCTGAGCCAGCTGCCGTTCGCGCACGGCGGCGTTTTTAACGTCTACAGCTTCTGGGGCATCACTTGGGTGCACCTGGCCTCCAACGCCGTGGCCTTCAAAGTGGTGCTGCTGTCGCCGGCTTTCCGGCGCGTGTCGGCCAGCACGGAGCAGGCGGCGCGGGTGTGCGGCGCGAGCCTGCTGCAGGCCACCTTGCGGGTAACGCTGCCGCTGCTCGCGCCGGCGGTGCTGCTGGTGACGCTGATCTCGCTCGTGTTTGCTTTCGAGGCGTTCGAAGTGGAACTGCTGCTGGGCGTACCGGTGCGCTTCTACGTGTACTCGACGCGCATCTACGAGCTGGTCAGCAACCAACCTTCCAATGTGGGCGCGGCGACCGCGCTGGCGTTTGTGTTCGTGGTCTGGCTGCTGGCGCTGGCAGCCCTGTACCGGCGGCTGCTGCGTGGACGGTCTTTCACCACCGTCACGGGTTCGGGCTACGACCGCAGTGCGGTGCGGCTGGGCCGCTGGGGCGCCGTGGCGGCTGGCGCCTGCTATGGCTTCTTCGCCGTGGCCCTTGCGGCGCCCTTCACGTTCCTGGTGCTGGGCTCGTTCATGCGGGTATTCGGTTTCTTCCGGTCGGCCAACCCGTTCACGCTGAACCAGTGGCGGGCGCTGTTCGCCGACCCGGCCTTTGGCACCGGGGTCCGAAACAGTCTGGTGATCGCCACCGTCGCGGCGGTAGTGGTCATCGCGCTGTACTCGGCGGTGGCCTACGCCATCGTGCGCCACCGCTCACACTGGCTGGAAACGGCCGATTTCCTGGTGTGGTCACCCTGGGCCATGCCGGGCATCCTGATGAGCCTGGGGTTCCTGTGGCTGTTCCTAGCGACGCCGCTGCGCACGGCGCTGTACGGCACTGTGGCGGGCATGATCGTGGCCTTCGTGGTGCGGGGCAGCCCACTGAGCACGCAGTTTTTCAAGGCCGGGCTGCTGCAGCTCGGACGCGAGCTGGAGGAGGCGGGCAGGGTCTGCGGCGGACGCTGGCTGCTCGTCTATCGGCGCATCCTGCTGCGGCTGCTGGCGCCTACGGCCGTGACCGTCGGCCTGCTGACCTTCCTGCAGGCCATCCACGACGTGCCAACGCCGGTGCTGCTGTACAGCGCCAAATCTCGGCCGCTGTCGATCCTGACGCTGGAGTACGCCTTCTCCGGTACGCGAGAGCGCGGCGCCGCGGTCGGTGTGCTGATCACCGGCTTTGTGATGGTCGTGCTGTTGGGCGCGCGCTTCTTCGGCTACCGGCTCTCGCG